>NZ_QORY01000002.1:0-39698 GCF_008368755.1 Bacillus sp. AR2-1 | reverse complement strand
ACAAGGCTCCTGCTCTACTTTGTGCGTTCAAAAAACTGAAACATAACGGTTTTTATGTGCATACGAAACATTGCACCGTTAAGCATCTAAATAACCTCATCGAACAAGATCATAGACATATCAAGAGATCCGTAGGATTTCAAAGTCTTCGCCAAGCTTCACGTACCTTGAAAGGAATCGAAACGATTCATGCTATATACAAACAAAAGAGAAGTCACACTCCAGACTTCTCTTTTTCGACGTACAAGGAATTACAGGAGTTATTCAGAACCGCTTAAACTATAACTATATTTTGCAAACGAGTGTGTTTTTTCCAAATTTTGCACCAGAACCTGCTGTATTCTTTTTTATTTTTGCACCAGAACCCTTTGTACAAGAGGTTGTAGAAAATTTGTAAACGGGTTTATGTTTTTTCAATCTTTGCAATCGAACCAGTAGAACCTTTCTACGTGTATGATTTACCAAGTGATTATTACACATTATGTACTAATTGTATATAATTACTTTAAATATAAAGGATATAAATATAGTATGTAAATAATTTGTAGAAAATTGTAGAAAAAAATTAAAATTACAAATTAAAATCTTTCTAAATGAAAGTTTTATCTTGTTTTTTTTATTTTCATTCTTTAATTTATTTAGTAGGAGTAAACAGATGCTCCAATTTTTTATTACATCATAATTTTCACAAGATAAACATTTTCAGTAAGCAAAATAAAAAACTTTATAGTGTCATACTGAATATTATTTAAATTAAAAAGGAGGGTATTATTATGAATAAAAATAGAAGAGATACAATTATATCGATTTTAATACCAGTTGTAATGATTTTATTTATTGTTAATTTTATATACGACATTTTTTTAAATCTATTTTTTGGAATCGCTATTTTTCTACCGTTATTTCTTTGTCCATTGGGAAGCATCCTAGCTATTTCTTCCTATAAAGAAGATGAAAATATTTGGGCAGTAATAGGGATAATATTAAATGTAATAGTGTTTTTTGTTCCTTTTATTTGGATAATAGGAGGTATAGTTATGGAGTAAGGGCTTCGAAAGGTATTGTTTGAATTTTTTTTAAATAATACATATATCGGTAAATGAGCGATAACATTTAGGTAGTTTTGAATAATTGTTGTAATTCATGCTACGTCGAAAAAACGAAGTTTGGTTGTAGCAAGGTTACAATCTACAATCATTCCAGTACATTCTTTAGAAGAAGTAAATGAAAAATTACAGTCAGAAGTAAAGCGACGATTGAGTACATGTCGCATAAAAATTGATAATGTAAGTTTATTTAGTTCAGAGGAAAGTTGATATATACTTGAATCAAAAAGAAGAGAAAAGTCTTGTGATAAACAAGACTTTTTTATTTGTCGTTTGAAAATTTGAAACGGAGTTTTCTACTCATTTAGTATTTGCTAATAACAGATTTCTTTCACTAACAGGCCCTTTGAAATTTCCATTCAGTAAATACGAAAAACAGACGAATTTTATAAAAAATACATATTTAGATATTTCCGCAACATTAGATACGGGAACGAAGGTAAATGTGGAAATACAGCTAAATAATAATCATGATATGATTAAGAGAAGTTTATATTACTGGGGAAGGCTATACACGTCCCAACTTCAAAAAGGAATGCCATATAGTTCTCTCCATAAAACAATTACGATTAATTTGTTAAATTTCGTTATGTTTTCTGAATACGAGGAATTCCATACAACAGGAATTCTATGGAATCAACAACAACAGAAAGTATTAAGTGATGATATAGAAATTCATATTGTAGAGATTCCAAAACTCATGCAACAGTGGCGGAATGAACAAGTAAATCCCTGGGAAGACTCGTTTGTTCGTTGGTTGTTATTGCTTCCAGCGAATGAAGATGAGCACTTAACCCAAACATTGGAGGATATTGCGATGAACCAAGACCCTATTTTACAAAAAGCAATGAATAAATGGGAACGTATGAGTCAAGATTCTTCTTTCCGACAAGCGTATGAAGCAAGGGAAAAAGCTCTCATGGATGAGGCCGCTAAGTTCGCTCATGCAGAGCAACAAGGGATTAAAAAGGGAATAGAAGAAGGGAAAATACAACTTATTCGTGGTATGCACAAAAATGGAATGCCAATAGAAGATATTGCAAGGTTTACAAATTTACGTATTGAAAAAATACAAGAAATTTTACAATCATAAAAAAAATTAGCAAATAACACTATACTTTTCAATTGCATATTTCCAACCTACACCTGATACATCAATATAATAACCTGTGTTTCCATCTGCGTATTTATTAAACTTCATGATGTTTAATAAATACAAAGCATTTCACACAACAAGAATCTTATGGACTCAGCAAAAGGTTTTAAGTGATGACATAAAAATTCATATTGTGATTATCTGAACTATGTGGGATTTAAAGGATACAATGTAAGGTGTAAAGCCATTGTTCAAGTTGTTGAAGAATATGTGGAGATAGATATCGCTGTAGTTCTTCAGCCAACAAATGAAACTCATCTTGAATCGATAGATTCATACAAAAACGCCTTCCTTTCTGTATATTTCTACAAAAAGAATAGCGTTTTTTTCGTTTTATGGATACAAATTCACTTTAATTTAACAATAGGTAAAAAATTATAGTTTCATTATATTAAGGTTCATTTTCGCATTTCCAAAATAAGGTGTAAATATATCTTTACATTGTAGGTGGAAAAATGGGGGTAAAAAATCGAATTAAGCAATTACGTACACAACATAATATTACACAAATTCAGGTGGCTAAGGATTTACAAGTAACTAGGCAAACCATTGGAGCGATTGAAAATAATCATTATAATCCAAGTTTAGAACTAGCATTAAAACTATCTCGTTATTTTAATACAAGAATTGAAGATATTTTCACGTTAGATTAACATAAGGAGTTTAATAATAAGGAGGCAGAGAACTTTATGAAGTTTAGAAAACAAGATGAAATGGAACAATACCAAGTAGCTAAAGCTGGTAAGAATGCCTTCATGTTTTACACAATTGCATTACTAATTTGGTCATTATTTGACAATTTTAGAAATGCTCATTTAGGTAATGCATTCTTAATTTTGTGTCTAGGTAATACTGTTTATTTTACTACCCTCGTTGTTCAAAAAAGAAAAGTAGATAAATTTGAGGAGGAAACAACTGAGGGAAATGAATTTAGTCAATTTATTAAGAGAAACAAACATATAATATTAGGTGCACTATTTGTTATTATTTTGGTTATTATTGGTTTGTTAACAAAAAATTAAAACTCTAAAAACCAATCAATTTAAAAAAATAAAAATTATGGTTTGGGGGTACTTCAAAATCTTAGCTTGATGGGCATGGGGTAGCACCACATCGCTATCAAGTTAAAAAAACAAAATACCCCCTAAAATGAAAAAATACTGTAAAGTAATAATAAAGATTTGATATTATAATCAAATTATCTAAATGTTTATTTGGAGGTTTTATTAATGAACATTTTAAGTTCGTGGTTATATAACATGAAAATCATAAAATACTTATTGGGAAGGAGTTGATAATTTAAAACTAAAGGAGAGATATTAATGATATATAGAAAAGCAAATCAGAAAGATTATGATACAATTTTGAATATATGGGAAGAGTCGGTTTTAGCTACTCATCATTTTTTAAGAGATACCGATAGAGAAAAGTTTAAAAAAGAAATACCCTCATATTTCCCACATCTTAATGTCCAGTTATGGTATGAGAAAGAGGATTTAATTGGCTTTTCTGCTATAAATAAACAACACCTAGAAATGTTATTCTTAAAACCTAATAAAATAGGTAAAGGATACGGTAAAGCTATTATTAATTCTTTAATTAAAGACTTTGATATTACAACAGTTGATGTAAATAAAGACAATAAGAGTGCAACTAAATTCTATATTAATAATGGCTTTTTTATAGTAAGTGAAACGGAAACAGATTCTTCTGAACGTCCATACCCTATACTAGAGCTAAAGTTAAAATAAGGTAAAGGTGGAAATCCTCCCTTACCTTTGATTTTTGCACTAAACTGCGTGTTAGTCCAATAAGAATTAAACAACTTTATTGTCACTTAACAAATACGCTATTCTTTTCGTAGAATCATAGGAAAGGATGGCGTTTTTGTATGTAAATATAGGTCTATCTAACTCATTTGGTTTCGGAGGTCATAATGCAGCTATTGTTTTAAAGAGATACGAGTGAATAAACATTCGCTCGTCAATCTAACCGTTTCCTCTAGAAACGGTTAGATTTATTTAATTTTCATTTTAACGAACACTGTACTTTACGAACAGTGTTCGTTATGTTAAAGTTAATGTGCGAGAGAGAACAAACATTAAAAAATAAAATTAACAAAGAGGTTTGAGGTTTGACAGCCCAGCAAAAACTTCAACAAACTGAATTTTCATTTGGAAAAATCCTTCCAGTATTACTATCCGTTGCACTTGGTATGTTCTTAGTCATTTTGGATAGTACGATAATGAATGTCGCTGTTCCAAAATTAATGAGTGCATTTAATGTCAGTCTCAGTGAAATTCAATGGGTAATTACTGCCTATACTTTGGCTCTTTCAGCCGTCATTCCGTTGGCTGGATGGTTTTCTGATTGATTTACAGCAAAGAAAATGTTTATCGTTAGTATTGTTCTCTTTGTGGTAGCATCTATGCTTTGTGCACTTGCCCAAACTGCAGAACAGTTAATTATTCTTCGTATTCTCCAAGGCCTAGGCGGAGGTATGGTAGCTCCAATAGGAATAGCAATGGGTTTAAAAAACTACAAGCTGAAAATAGATTATAAATTCAAGGAGTGTTTATCATGTCAACTTTATCTAAAGAACAAAAACGTATCGCAATTATTGGTGGAGGCCCAGGAGGGTTAACACTTGCTCTACTTTTACAACAAAATGGTATGGAACCTGTTATCTATGAACGAGAACTACTTGATATGAACAATCAAAGAGGTGGCTCTCTGGATATTCATGAAGAATCGGGACAAATGGCACTTAAAGAAGCTGGCCTTTACGAGAAGTTCCAGGAAATAGCTCGTTATGAAGGTGAAGATTTCCGTCTTCTAGATAAAGATGGAAAGAGTTTTATTGACGAAATAACTGCGCCTGATGAAAAAGGGGATCGACCTGAGATTGATCGCGGTGTGCTTTGTGATCTTCTTTTAAACGCTCTTGATACAAGCTGCATTAAATATGGGTATAAGTTAGAAAAAGCCATTTCACTTGAGAACGGCATGACACAACTTCACTTTGAAAATGGATTTGTGGATACAGTTCATGGTCTTGTTGGGGCAGATGGGGCATTTTCACGTGTCCGTCCTTTGCTAACAAATACCGATATTGAGTATACAGGCATAACTTTCTTTGAACTTAATATACTAAATGTAGCTGAGAATCATCCGGATTTATTCGAATTCAACAGACGTGGTAAAGTGTTCGCTTTAGGTGATAATAAGGGAATTCTTGCGCAACTAAATGGGGATGGACGAATTAAAGTATACGCTAGTTTAAAAGTTGAAAAAGACTGGCCAGAAAAAAATGGTATTTCTACAGATAAGCCTTTAGAAGCGAAAGCTAAATTATTAGAGTTATTTAATGACTGGGATGAAGACCTAAAGAAATACATTCATTATGCGGAAGATTCAATCATACAAAGACGAATTTATATGCTACCAATTAATTTTAAGTGGAAACGTAATCTTGGTGTTACTTTGATTGGAGATGCAGCTCATGTAATGTCGCCATTTGCAGGTGAGGGCGTTAACTTGGCGATGTTTGATGCATTGAATCTGGCTCTTGCAATCATCCGAAATAACTATTTTGCTAGTGCAATTGAAGAATACGAAGAAAAAATGTATGCATATTCATCTGAAAAAGCGCAAGAATCACATGATAATTTAGAGTTAAGTTTCTCTGATGATGCAGCTGTTAAACTTTCAGAATTAATGAATTCATTCCATGAGCAATACTGATCTTGAAAATTGATAATATATTTACTAATATATTTGTCCATGATATAAAGTAATTATGGAAAACTCGAATCGAAAAATAATTAGTCGTAGGGATCGCCCAGCCAAAGAGCCCTTAAGCCATGAACTCATCGTAAAAACTGCTTATGAACTTCTTAAAGAGCAGGGTATTGCAGGTATGAGCATGCGTAAGGTTGCAAAAGCATTGGATACTGGTCCATCTTCATTGTATGTTTATGTTAAAAATTTTCAAGAATTAAGTTCATTTGTATTGGATCATGGCCTTGGTCAATTGGTATTACCTGAACCAAAGCAAGACTCATGGAAGGAAAATTTAATTGGAGCACTAAGTGCATATTTCTTATTACTATACGAAGAACCTGGTATCGCTGAACTTACTTTCTCATCTATTCCAAAGGGGACAAACTTTCTTAAATTGACAGAATACATTCTTGCTACATTGCAGGATGGTGGAATTAATTCTAGATCCGCAGCATGGGGAGTAGACCTTTTATTACTATACGTTTCTTCAGTAGCATATGAACATACTTCTAGGAAAAAGCATGGGAATATGCAAATATCTGATATAAAAGAAACTTTCCAAAATGTTGACCCAGTTCTATTTCCAGTTCTTTTCAGCCTAAGAGAGGAGATGTTCTCCGGAGACATGGAGTCAATGGAACGTTTTCATTGGGGACTTGAAGTGTTATTACACGGTATTCAACATTTTAGTAAATAGTAAGTTCAATCAAATTTTTATCAAGAAAACAAGCAGCCAATTCATTGTGGCTGCTTGTTCTTTTTTTACGAAAAACCTATACTTTTGAGGCAAGTTTATGAGTTAAAAAAAGATTTATGGCAATGTTATGCTTCAAATTGTGGCGGACTTATGATTCAAATCACAAAACAAACAAAAAGGAGTACAGCCGAGTTACGTGTAAAAACAGGTCATAGAATTACTTATATTTCCAATTATAGATTTGAAATGAAGTTTAATCATTTTTGAAATTCTTGAAATCCTTGTTACACTATAGCACCTGTTAATTGAATAGGTACCCTGCAAATTTAGTAGGGTACTTTCATTTTATTGAAATATGTCCTTTTTGATGCGGGACCTGCTGAATAAGCAGACCTTTTCATTTGAATTCCGCAAAAAAATTTGTGTCTATAATTCCAAAAGCGACTTTACAGGGGAAGGGGGTTTTTCCTTCTGAAGCAGCATGCATACAAGAAATCACCCAATATTCCAGTTCTAATGGTAAGCGGTATATTTGAAGACTACCATCATTGTTTTTTGCTGTTACGATCGATACATTTACCCTGGTTGTAGCAAAACCAGCTAAAGTGAAGTTTTCTTTTAAAGCATCAGATACTATTTGGAAGTAAAGTTTTCTTTTTAGGTAGATAGGCAGCCTATCTACCTTAGGGAACTACTATTGATTAAAGGAACAAAGTATATAAAAAAGACACCCTATGGTGTCTTTTTTATATATGGATGTATTTCTAAATAAATGTAGTGATTAATCAAAGAATCTTGGATGCTTCTTGGTTAAACTAAGTATAACATTAATTTTATTTTAAATGTACTATTTTTTGAATATATAAATATATTTCGAATAATCCTTTTTGTTTTATGATAAAAAGGATATCGCCAGTATTTTGAAAAACCTCCACGTTAATATTATGCAAGATTTTAAACAGTTATTTGACTGATTCAGTAAGAAACAAGAACACTAAAAACGCGTCAGGATAGGAATGTAAAAAAATGTATAGATTCATAGAACTAAAAAAGAAAGTTTCCTTGTGAGAGCAGGATTTTCCTTTCTCTTGCTACCGATAATGAGACGTTATGTAAATTAGCAATGAATAGAATATACAATTTCATCGTGGTATTTTAATTATATAAAAATATTAGAAAGTAGGTACGGAGTTTGAAAGAATGGATTTTATTAGATGAACAGGAATATGAGAATGTTTGGGATAGATTTTATGATGAATTTGCTTTTAATCCTAATATAGATGGTGAACAGTCATTTAAATTTTCTTGTCCATATATTACTTATGATTTATCTAATTACTTTGAAGGAAAATGGACTGATGACGATGATTATATTTTTGATCATATATTATTGGAAGCTCTTATTTTATGTACCGAGAAACATGAATATATATATGCGTTAGATTGGCACCATGATAGCTACTGGATGAATCCTAGTTTAAATTTAAATCTAAACGAAAAGGATCATCAATGGAAAATCCCATTTTTTCCGGATGGAGATTATTATTTCTTTTTGCAAAAAGACTTTAAGTGGGGTTATTTAGGGCATCCATGGGAAAAAGTTATTTATATTTTCGGAGAAGAATTAATCAAGAATTTCAAAGAATTAAGGACTAGTAGATTAAAAAAGACCAATGAGAAAGTATAAAATTCACTTCCCATATCGAATTTTATGTAAATAAGCTGTCCATATGGATGGCTTATTTTATTGTTTGCTTAACGTGATTTTTTCCGAAATGCTGGCGGTACCCCATTGCTATCAAGCTAAGCTCATACAAAGTCAATTATAGTAAAGGTTGTTTCTTTTTTCTAAAGGCTAGCTGTGGGGAATTGAAAGATTTGCATACGAAATAAACCCTAATGGGTTTCATTTTTTTGATTTAAGCCGCTTGATTATTAGACATGTTACAATTGTAAACGACAGCTAATATATCAAAGACTGTTTTTTTCTCATATCGATGAGATTTCCGCCCGTTTTGCTGTAGGAGGTTGAACAGGCGAATTAGAATCTTTGATAGCTCTTGGGTGTCTTTCTGTATTGCTTGGAAAAGAAGAAGAAAGTAATCTTTAATCATATATATGGCCTTATATTCACTCAGTTCTCGTTTCTTTTTCATAAGAAGCAATTGCCGCATTTGAAACATGGTAGAAGAACAGAGTAGGATGTCAATTAGTTGCCCATATAAATGACATTCCAATCGTTCTCGTTTTATCCTTTTACAATAATGAATACGAAAGAATGATTTCCACGTTTTAAATAAAATCTCGATTTGCCAACGTAAAGAATACCAATCATGCACTTGTCCCATCGGGACAATATCTGTAGGAGTATTTGTCATATATACATTGATACCGCTAAGTCGTTTACTACGAGCAGAATACTTCATTCCTTTCTTTTTTTCTCTTATAGTTTGATCGTGTAATCTTTTTTGTTGTTGTTCTATTGTTAGTCGATGAACAATCACACGAGTTGGGACTTTATCAGTCATTCCTACATAAGCGTTGGATATTTCGCATGTTTGTCCTGGCTGAAGAGAGTTCATTAAAACCTCCATATCTATCTGGATATACTCTGTACCTTTCTTGATTTTGCCATCTTGAAAATAATCAGGTTTAGGATTTTTTTGATAAATACGTGTATTCGATTTGATACGTGAGATATAGTAAGCCTTTTTATCTTGTATATGTTGAAGATCTTTCAAATGAAAATAGCCTAAATCTCGGATACATAAATCATTCGTTGTTACAGTTGGGACACACAGGGAACCGTAGGTTCGATCATGTTGTTTACCTGGACCGGTATGAATATGAAGGAACTGTCCACTTAATAAATCATATTCAAGCTGAATCTTTACTCCCGCTGTATGGCTGCATCCTCCTGCACCTGGATAAACGAATGAAAAGGAATCTGGAAGTTGAAATGCAGTTGAATCTAAAATACGAATACGCTTAAAAACAGAAGTATATGGAGAAGAAATCTGTATAGATGAGGTCAATTTTCGGCTTAGTAGTTCAGCTAGTATGTGTTGTAAAAATTGGACGGCTGCTTGATTAAATCGTTGGTTCAGTCCCTCGGGACTAATCAGCACTTCTGTCGAAGCTTCTAAACAGCTAGATAACTGAGTTAAAGACGTCGTAGCGATATTTTGGTTCATCCATACACATAAAGCGACTAAATCTTTTGCTTGGTACTTACTGGTTCGTTGTACGAAACCAACATCTCTAGCAAGATTCCGTAAGGTATTTGGAGATAAAAAACGTTGAATCTCTTGAGCAAATAGTTGTAATTCATCAGACACAGAAACAGACATAAAAAACGCCATCCTTTCCTATGATTCTACAGAAAGAATAGCGTATTTTTTGTTTTATGGATAATAAAAAACTAGATTGAAAGAGATTTGTTTTGATCTCTAGTACACCAATTAATCAAAAATAAAATAATTCTTCAAATTTTTTATCTAGCGCTATACAGAGTACTAATGCTAACTTTGCAGTTGGACAAAATTGTCCTGTTTCAATAGAACTAATTGTTTGCCTAGATACTCCTACCATTTCAGCTAATTCTCCCTGTGATATTTTTTTCTCAGCTCTTGCTACTTTCAAACGATTTTGCAGTACTAATTCATCTTTCAATTATCATCCCTCCAGAAAGAAAACTATGGCACTTGCAATTATACTCATTATTGCTAAAATGCTTGCAATAAGAAATTTTTGTTCTTTCAACTTTTTAAACTTATAAAAACTTGTACTAGCTATATAACCAGAAAAAATTGAAATTAATTCGTAACTTTTAATACCATGCATCAATTTCCAAGAACCAAAAAATAGGACTAAAACAAGTACAGCTATTAAACCGTAACTAGATGAATCTAATTCTATAAGTTCTTTACGTTCATCTCTCCCCATTTTTTTGTATTTTCTTAATATCTCTTCTTTTTGCATGATTTGTAACCACCCCTTATTAATTATATATTTATTGTACAGTTTTATTATCATTATGACAAGTTAACTTGTCATAATGATAATAAAACTTGTCCTCCAGGTGTAGAGAAATACAATTGGCAAAGATATAAAATTTTCATTATGGGGGTAATTAAGAAGCTTAAGTTGATAGCGATGGGGTCTCGCCACATCGCTATCAAGCTAACAAGACAAAATCCCCCCTGAAATGACAAAAGACGTTATTCTTTCTGCGAAATCATAGGAAAGGATAATTTCTTTTTTCTTTATAGATAGTGGTTTTATAATGATGTGGCGTTGTCTCCCCTTATAAGCATAAGTATCACACACCTTGTATATTAGCTGCTTATTGAGAATATAATTACAGTGCACATTATTAGAAATTTATAGTATGTTTTAAAATACTCTCTACAATTGATGTGCATAGTATGTGAATTTTTTTCTATTGGAGGGATTTCATTATGGCTGATAATGTGCAACAAATGATTCAAGAGCATAGACAATTTTTCCATCATGATCATACGAGAAGTCTTCAATTCCGACTTAAGCAGTTAGAAAAATTGAAAAATTCTATTCGGAAATATGAAAAACAAGTGCTGAGCGCATTATATCAAGATTTACACAAAAGTGAGTTTGAATCATATGCTGCCGAAGTTGGTTTCGCATATAACAGTATCAATTTTATAATGAAATACCTAAAACAATGGATGAAACCTCAAAAAGTAAAAACACCTATTCATCTTGCACCTTCCAAAAGTTACATAATAAAAGAGCCATATGGTACAGTGCTAATTGTTGGCCCTTTTAATTATCCATTCCAATCATTAATTGAACCTCTTATCGGGGCAATTGCGGCAGGAAATTGTGTAGTTCTCAAACCTTCAGAAAATGCACCAAATGTTTCAGCTGTAATGAACAAAATAATAAGTAAAACGTTTAATAAGCAATATATTCGTGTTATTGAAGGCGATAGAGAAATAACTTCTTTATTGATTCATGCACCATTTGACCATATCTTTTTTACTGGTAGCATTCAAGTTGGAAAAATTGTCATGGAAGCGGCAGCGAAAAATCTTGTACCAGTAACATTAGAACTTGGTGGAAAAGGACCAGCTATTGTCGATGAAACTGCTAACCTCGATATAGCGGCCAAACGTATTATCTGGGGAAAGTTCATAAATGCTGGACAATCCTGTATTGCACCTGATTATGTTATTGTGCACAAATCTATCAAGGTAAAACTAATTTCAAAAATGAAAGAAATTATTACTAGCTTTTATGGCTCAGATGTATCAAAAAGCAATGATTATGGTCGAATTATCAATGAGAGACAATTTGATAGGCTTATTTCTATATTAGAACAAGACCAAAATTATATAATATTTGGCGGAAATTCATCTAGAAGTCATTTATATATTGAACCAACACTTCTTGAAGTAAAATCGTGGGATACTGCAGCTATGAAAGAAGAAATTTTCGGGCCGATTTTACCAATTATGGAGTACAATGCTTTAGATGATGTCATTCATATGATTAACAACCATCCCAAACCGTTAGCTTTGTATGTATTTACTAAAAATAAAAATGTTGAAAAACAAGTACTAGGACGAACTTCTTTTGGGGGAGGATGCGTCAATGATACAATGTCACATATGGCTAATCTACACTTGCCTTTTGGCGGAGTAGGAACTGCGGGGTTCGGTGCCTATCATGGTAAACATAGTTTTGATACTTTTACACATCGTAAAAGTATTTTAAAGAAATGCTCAAGTATAGACTTAGGGATTGTATTTCCGCCGTATAGGGACAAAATTAAAATTTTACAAAAGATTTTCAAGTGATTTTTGAAAACAGAAAGAAACAACTATCAGATGTTCTTGGTAGAACCTGGTATGCGGCAGATGTTAATTATGCTTCAGGTTATCGAGGTAATGATAGAATGATCTGATTCTAAGGATATTGCAAACGCGGTACAGATTCTATATGAAGCAGCAAAAAAGTAAAAAGAGACAGAGTAATCATGAAATTGGAGAGAAAGGGCCTGCTATGATGCTAGGAAGCATTATATGGTCTTGTTATGCGTTGTTATAGGATGGTTTGTCTAAAGACGATCGTATTTATTACGCATTGAAAATAATTCCAGGGATTTATTATATTATCGATTTTATTGACAAAATGAAAGACTGACTTCCTGGATTGAGTCGGTCTTTTCTCTATTCAAATTATGTACTCTTTCACTATCTGGCAATTCAGGTTATCGACTTATTATAAAATAAATAATCACCATATATTTTGTTGAATTATGCTCTTGCCTTCATCACTAATTTTAATTTCTTGATTGTATTCTTTATACAAGGCATCAACCTGATATAGCGGCCGAATAATATTTATTTTGTTATTTTATTTTGGGTCCCACTTTTTGCTGATTTGAGTAAGGAGTAATCCTATAAGGACTAGTAAACTTCCTACCCATGTTATGTTTACGATTGAGCTATGATCAATGATTATGCTACCGATATAAGAACCAGCTGCGATCCCCACGTTGAAAGAGGCAATGTTTATAGCTGAAGCTAAAGGTGGAGCTATTTTACATTGGAAAGATGGCAGTGACAAAAAAGGGCTTCTTCTGACAGGTGATATTATCCAAGTTGTTGCAGATCGTCAGTGGGTAAGTTTTATGTATAGTTATCCAAATTTAATTCCGTTACCAGCTAATAAAGTAAAAGAAATGGTAGATAAGATTAAAGACTTACCTTTTAATCGCTTGTATAATGCATTTCATAGAGTAATAGTCGAGGATGCAAATAAGTCTGTTCAAAAGTCTGCTGATCGGTATATAAAAGCTTTACAGGGAAAACTTTTTCATACTTAAAAAATCAAGTCACTTTTGACGACACCGATTATGTAAAAGTAATTACGGTTTTTCACTATCCATAAAGCAAAAAAGACGTTATCCTTTCCTATGAGTCTACAGAAAGAATAGCGTTTTTTTCGTTATATGGAAATAAAGTTCTTTTTTATATTATAAAGTTACATAAAAATGAAAGTCGATATTCTCAAATACGAGGATGTCGGTTTTTTCCATATAAAGGTATAATGTTGGGGATAGAGTTATTCAACAAACGGGGAGAATTAATGGGAGGACATTATGGGATTATTTGAATATGAAGAACGATTTAAAAAACAAGTAGAATGCTATGAATTATCTGAGGAACAGTTACAATTTACAGGTACACCAAAGAAATGTGTAGAATTATCAAAAGCCGATACTGACAGACATTCTATATTATTTCTTGCAAATAATGAGCTTGTAACATTTTTCGTGCTTCATGAAAATGCAGGTGTAAATCCTTACTCTAAAAATCCAAAAGCTATGTTATTACGAGCGTTTTCAACGGATTATTATTATCAAGGAAAGGGGCATGCCAAACAATCATTATTGTTACTACCTGACTTCGTACGCAAAGAATATCCACATATTAGTGAAATTGTATTAGCGGTAAATGTGAAAAACATTACTGCACAGTTATTATATAAAAAATGTGGTTTTATTGATGAAGGTGTACGAAAAATAGGAAAAAAAGGCGAACTTATTATTATGAGCTATTATTTATAAGAGAGATATTGTGAAAGATTCGACAACCGAATTAAAAAGTGTAGTTTAGCGTTTTCTAAATAAACTACACTCATTATAAAATATTTATAGACTAAAAAGAGGCTTTCTATGTTACATGATGATCCAGAAAGTATACACTTGCAGCCGGCACCCATCTTTGGACAATTGGCTCTTGAGTTCCTTTCCCCTGACTTCCCATCACTTCTATTTCATGCTTCTCTAACCAGAATTCAGAAGTCTTGAAAAACTTTAAATCTACACCAAAAGCTCAATACAATTCGTAAATAATTTGATTATAGAACTATTTTTCTGTGGCAAAATAAAGCAGGGCTATGGTAGGAAGAGCGATTCCTATCCATAATGTTAGACTCCATCCGCCTAAGGCGTATGCCCATCCACCAATAAAGGATCCAACAGCACCTCCTAAAAAGAAAATAGCCATAAATAACCCATTTAATCGACTACGTATTTCTGGCCCCAATGAGAAAATTAAACGTTGACTAAGCACAAGGTTTGCAGATACTCCCATGTCCAACAGAATTGCAGCAATTACTAAAACAACTATTCCGATAGGCGAACTACTTTGAATAATAAGTGGTAGTAATAAAGAAATAATAACAACAGTGAGAGCTATCCCAGTGGCGGGCCGTGTCCAGCCAAGATCGGCTAGACGACCACCTATTGGAGCAGCTATTGCACCTGTAATTCCGACAAGTGCATATAATGCGATGGCAGTCTGAGAAAAATGAAAAGCAGGACTAGACAATAATAATGGAACAGTGGTCCAGAATAAGCTGAAAGCCCCAAATACACAAGCATGATAAATTGCACGACGGCGTAAAATTGGAGTAGTTCGTAGTAGTTGCCACATTGAACTAAGTAAGGCGGTATAATTTGTTTTTGCCGTTGGTTTCCTAGCAGGGAGTACTTTCGATAATACAAACGCCAAGACAATAATTACAGTAGCAGATAAAGCAAATATTGCATTCCATCCCCAAATATCAGCTACTAGACTAGATATCGGACGCGCAAGCATAATACCTAATAACAGGCCACTCATGACATTACCAACTACACGACCGCGTGCATCTTCCGATGAAAGGTATGATACAAAAGGCACGAGCACTTGCGCTGCGACCGACCCCAATCCGATAAAGAATGAAGCTACTAACAACAAGATTGCGCTCTTTACAAAAACTGTGGCAGTTAGAGCAACTGCACTTAGAAATAACAATATAATTATCAATTTTCTATTCTCAACAATATCCCCTAAAGGTACAAGAAATAGTAAGCCAACAACATATCCAATCTGAGTTAGTGTTACAATTAATCCAGCGCTACTATTAGAAAGCCCAATTACATTACTAATTACCCCAATTAAAGGCTGGGCATAATAAAGATTAGCCACAATGATACCACATGCAGTTGCTAGAAGAATGATTAAACCGGATGAAATCTTCTTATCAATTGCTTTATTTTTAAAATTAGACATATCTATTTCCTCCCATACTTTTATTTCAAAATTACTGAATCGCCTTGGCAAGAACTAGTGTACTACCATTGTTCTAAATTGAGCCTGAACTACTTTCCGTTCTTCTTTCAAAAGATTCAATTTCCCCACTTTTTTATTCCCCTTTTCTAAATATTTTTTAGTAATTTACTTTGTGAATTTGGAAACCTGTTTAAAGCCCTTAACATTATAAGAGGCTAGATAATTAATAAACTGAACGTTTAGTTTATTAATTATCTAAAATATATACTAAACGTTCAGTTTTGTAAATAGGCTATTTGATTATTCGTTCATATTAAGTATACTAAACGTATAGTTTATGTTCTTGAAAGGAATGATTAATGTGCAAGGTAAAAGAGGTAGACCACGTAATATCGAAACCCAAAAGGCTATCCTTTCTGCATCCTATGAGTTATTACTGGAAAGTGGCTTTAAAGCAGTCACAGTTGATAAAATTGCAGACCGTGCTAAAGTTAGCAAAGCTACGATTTATAAATGGTGGCCAAATAAGGCTGCTGTGGTAATGGATGGTTTTCTTTCTGCTGCTGCTGCCAGATTGCCTGTACCTGATACAGGTTCAGCATTGACTGATATCTTAACTCACGCCACAAGTTTAGCCAGTTTTTTAATAAGTCGAGAAGGCACTATTATTACTGAGTTAGTTGGCGAAGGGCAATTTGATTCGAAACTAGCAGAGGAATATCGTGCTCGATATTTCCAACCACGTCGCCTGCAAGCAAAGCAACTTCTGGAGAAGGGAATTAAAAGAGGCGAATTAAAAGAAAACCTCGATGTTGATTTAAGCATCGATCTCATTTACGGACCAATTTTCTATCGGTTGCTAGTAACCGGTGAAAAGTTGGATGATTCCTATGTGCATGACTTGGTAATAAATGCATTCGAAGGAATACGCTTGAATTGATTAATATTAAAATAAAGATTTAGAACTCCCACTCCCTCCTATGCGGATGCAAATTAAACTCACTTGATAAATAAAGTGTTTCATGTTTTTAAACTGATGTATATGGAGTGGTCTCCCAATACATCAGTTTAAGAATTAAGGGGATGTTAAAAAACGTCTTGTTAAAAATAATCAAGATAATTACTCTAAAAGTAACGTCATGCAAATAATTTTCGTTATGGGGGTAATATAATATCTTAGCTTGCTGGCAATGTGGCGGTACCCCATCGCCAGCAAGCTAAAAGTAAGAATTTCTCTAAAACAATAAATACGAGCAAAATGCACAAAATGGTCGTTCTTGGGGTGGTATGAGATTTTAAGTTGATGGGCATGGAGTATCGCCCCACATTCATCAACTTAAGGATTTAGACTATTTTTATGAGTATGCATCAAAAACAAGAGCTGTCTTTATTTGCCGAAGAGTTATATCGATATATGTATCCCGCTACACTTAATCAATTAGCTATAGTATCAGGTGGAATGAAACGAAAACGTAAGTGCCATGGGCACCATTTTTTATCTTTGTGTGTATGGTTAAATCAACAAATCGCTACAACCTCTCTTACTCAACTTTGTAGTCAATTAGAAACTTTAACAGGAATTTTATTAAGTCCTGGGGGACTTAATCGACGTTTTAGCTCAACTTTTGTAGCCTCCTTTCGAAATGTATTTACTACACTTCTACAAGCTAAAATTGGAGAATCATCTACAATTTCTCTTTCTCTCTCTGCTTACTTTGAGCGAATTCGCATCCTTGATTCTACAACCTTTCAAGTTCCAGATTGATTCGCAGCCACTTATCCTGGTGCCGGAGGCTGTAGTCATACAGCTGGTGTAAAAATTCAATTAGAGTATTACTTGTTGAGTGGAGAGTTTTCTGATGTGAAAATTGAACCAGGAAAACGAAGTGATCAGGCATATGGGGCGACTCGAATGGACATGACACAAAAGAATGAACTACATTTTGTGCTATTTCTTCAACAAAATCTAAAGCATCCTCTTTAACATCTGGGTTCTCTATAGATGTTTCTTCTAGCAATTGTATTAATTCTTGAGCTACTTTTTGAATATCATTATTTTCCCCTTGATTAATTGTTTGGTGAGAATCAATATTTTCCGTCTCTGCATAGTTTAATTGTCCTAAATTCCCTTGTACTAGTATCTTTGGATTTGGTTTCTCGTCAGTACCCAATTTCATATTCTTCCACGTTATTTCTTCCTTAATGTGTAAAAATGTAAACGTGGACATTTACACTTTTACACAAGTTCACAAAAAATTATATAACAATAAATTTCTATATTATAATACAATTAAATAACTTCATTATTTACAAATAGGAGGGATTTCATTGGAAGATTTTGATGATGAGCTACGTCAAATTGATATGGATCAAAAAGAAGCAATACTAGTTGTAAGGGCTTATAAAAGATATTTAGCAAAAACAGATGAAGATAGAGAATATGGAATAGAAGTGATTGAACGTATTTGCAATAGTGATACTACTCGTGAGGATGCTGATTTTATTATAAGATGCACGGAAGTTTTTGATGATATTATCGATAAGTCGTCGAGGAGAAATTAACAAATAAAGGCTAACATACTACTATAGGGATACAGCCGAGATATGTGTAAAAACAGGTCATAGCCTGACTTTTATTTTTAAATAATTGGAGTTGCTAAGGAATTAGAAGATTTAACACCAGAAGAACAAGAAGTATTGATGATGTACGGAAACGATTCAAAGAATAACCCACCAAAACTAAAAATCCCTCCAATTTAAACGATGAAAGGAAAATGATACACACATTTAGGGATTCATTTCAAGAGATGCCTAAATGTGTGTTAAGGGGCATAGAAACGTTGGAATTCACTTCTCGTTTCACTTATGAATTTAAAGATTTCGCCACTCATCACAGGCCTTGCGAATATTTTCACGCATATTATTTGTAATTTCTAACCTGTCATTTAAGAAAGTATCTCTCTGTGAGATTATCTCATCTTTAGCACCCAAATAGACCCTTTGAATAGATGAAGCATTTCTACCAGCTTCCGTTAATCTATAACGTGGGATGCCTGGAGATTCTGTGTACCATAGTGGATCTGTTAGTGATATAGCATCAGAATCATATATATGAACCTTTGTGTCTAAATTCTCATCCCATTCATCTACAAAATTAAACCTGTATTTGAGTGTAGGATAAGAATTAGAAGTAGTAGGAGCTGTAATCATATCGTAGAGACCACTATTAGCATACATTGCATCGCCTACACTTACATTTGTAAAGTGAACTAATTTGTCACCACGTGGTTCACATAAAGCAGCATACTCATCCCCACGACGACTTAAAGTAGCTTTATACCCAGAGTCAATTTCACTAAGAGCTTTTATGTCAGTTAGATGCAAAGTACAAATGTAAACAAGGGCTGTTATACCTTCAAACGTTTCAAAACGTACTAAATCTGATACTAAATCTGAACCATCGTCATATATGCCGTGTAAAATATTTACATCACTGCTCTCTGGATAGCCCTGAAGACGTCTCGCAATACTGTCACAATTAGCTACATAGTGATCTAAAAAGGCTTGGTCAACTATTTTTTTAACCCTATCACAAATTTCTTCTACTGCTTGTTTCACCGCTTCTTGAGCACTATCTTCTGATGGAAAGATTTCGCTTATTATTGCTGTACCTATTGAAGAACCCAAAGAACTAGCTCCTATTTCTAATGTTTTCTGCCAGTTTAACTCGTTAGTTATCATAATGAACACTCCTTTATAATTAGAATGCTTACTATCATTTCAGTTTTATACATTTTTTATACCCTTATGCATTTTGGACACGCTTTAAGTAGTTATGGCTTTAGGAGCATTTGCGACATTTGGAACGTCACGTACATATGCAGCAGAGCAAAAGATTCAATACAACCAAGAATTTCAAACACTATCTTATATTGGGGAGGAGTAGAAAGCGTCAGAAGGACTAGATAAAAAAGAGACTGTGTTCGAGTATTTAAAGAGTAAGAAAGACATGTTTAAATTAGCAGGAAATATGGAGAAACATTTTGAAATCGTTAAAGAAGAAAAAGAAACAGGAGCAGAAGCAGAAACAACGCATGTGAAGCTTATTGAAAAATATAATGGTATTCCTGTATATGGCTCTGATCAAACAGTAGCACTTGATCAAAATAATAATGTGAAAGCATGTTTTGGACAAGTTATCCCGAATTTAGAAAATAAAAATATCCCATCAACTGCAAGCATTTCAGAAGATGAGGCTGTAAATATTGGGAAAGCTGGTATTGAGAAAGAGATTGGAAAAGTAGATAACTATGATGGTATGAAGAAAGATTTATACGTTTATGAAAAAGATGGACAATATTATCTTTCCTATCTTGTAAAAGCATCTGTTTTAAAACCGGCACCAGGCTACTGGCATTATTTTATTGATGCAACAAATGGAAATGTGATTAAGAATTTTAAAATGCCAGGTGCCGTCATGCCTGATTTTGAAAATAGAATGGCCGTGATTGCAAAAGAAGTAAACTATGGACCACTACATCAAGTACTTGATGTAGTGGTTGAGTATTGGGGGTTAAAAGACTTACGACCAATTGCCCCTCTAGCAGAAAAAGCAAGAATTGAGATTTTGGAGTATCATATAAGATTGAAAAAAATACGGGATTAATTTGGCCGGTTTCAAGGGAAAACTGATCTACGTTAATGGGTAGAGATTTCAGGATATACGCGTGGGAATTCCCTTTTCTTTTATTTGAAATCTGGAACGCTCTCTATTATTTTACGGCTGTTTTACTTGATTTAATTTCCGAAGAAAAAAGTAATTGACACCAAAAACAAACTCATGATATTATTAAATATTTGATAAAAAATAACATATGTGTTAAGCTTGAGAAGGTTACCACATATGGAGGTGGATTATATGTTTCAAATTGGCGATAACATTGTTTATCCAATGCACGGAGCAGGTATAATTGAAGCCATAGAAGAAAAAGAATTCTCAGGGGAAAAACAACAGTATTATGTCATAAAAATGTCAATCAGTAATATGCAAGTCATGATTCCTACGGGTAAAATATTTAGTTCGAATATACGCCCAGTTATCGATATACTTGCATTAACGCACATTATACAAATTTTTCAGCATGGAGAATCAGATGAATTACTGCCGTGGAAACAAAGGCATAAAGTAAACACAGATAAAATAAAAACGGGTGAAATACAAGAAGGTGCTGAAGTTATACGTGATTTAATCCGTATGAAGAAGGAAAAAGCACTGAATACAAGCGAAAAAAAATTGTTGGATGATGCATATAAATTTTTGGTCAGTGAGCTAGAATTAATTAAAGGAATCACTGAAAAACAAATAAAAAGTTTCTGTTAAGATTTATTATAAATAATGTATGACATCCCCCAGAAATATCCTGAATTTTCTGGGTATATGATGGTTATTAAAAGTAAATTATTTCAAAGACATTCAACTTCTTCAACTCACTTTTAGAGTAGATACCTCTTTTGTTATCACTTCAATCTAATCCATTTTTATTTTTAAATTTCTTTTACGAACGTTCCAAGTTTCATCAAATAACTCGATTAAATAGTCACTTGATTTTTGCAATCCTGATTCACACTGGCACGGACAAGGAGCCGTAAGGATGAAAGAGAGGTAGGGCTTTCATTGTTTTAGGTAATATACTATCTAAGTCATTATTTCTAGAAGAAAAAACAATCAATCTCACCGCTATCTTTAAGAGTTGCTTACATCTACTGAGACAGTGAATAGTAATTGTTTATCTTCTTTACGTAAAATTGATAAACGGACTGGTAACACCATATGGTCAACTACAAAAAATGGTTTCCAGACAAGGAAACCATTTTTAATTTTATTTACATACATATAGTAAATCAAGCAGTAAGAAGGAGTGCACACATGAAAAAAATGTTAACAAAAGAATTAAGTAATGCATTAAAGAAGCGAGAAGGGATTATCTCTATTACAGTTGAACCTTATGAAAAAATCGAAGTTGGTGGAATTCGTGTAGATGGACCAGCTGTTATTCTAATTAATCAAGAATAGCTAAAAATAGTTGTATGCAAGAAGAAAAGGATCAGCCTTTACGACAAGGGAAGATCCTTTTTGTTTGCTACAGCTAATATGGGATATACGTAACTTTTATCTGATGTGTTGGGGTTAAAAGGAAGGAGAGGGTCGGGATTATCATGGTGGAAAGCTTAATATTGGTAGGATTTCTTTTTACGTTATATAAATTAGTTGATAAAAAAACAAACTAATTATTTAAAACGATAGATTGTTTCCTTTTTAAGGGCGAGATTTATTTGAGAGTGAAATGGATTATTTAAAGGAGGAATTTAGATGGATGCAAGGAAAGAACGCATAAAATACGAAAAGATATCAAAGAATTATGAACGTATTTATTCGGTTTCGTTTATTCTATTAATTATAATTGTTTGTAGTAGTGTGATTATCATAGGAGCTACAGGAGGAAAATATGGAGTGTTTTTATTATTAGCAATTTTACTTAATGCACGTATTACGAAAGAATCTCAAAAAAAGTATGAGCACTATTCTAATAAAGGCCGTATTTAAAATCATACATATCCAGAAAGGAACAACCTAGATGTACATTCAAAATATCCCTTTATCATCACCTATTAACTAGTAAAAGTAACTTTATATAAATAATTTTTAGCAATTTTGAAATAGAAACCGTATCTTATTAAAATGTTATTTCCGTTCCTATAATGAATTATCCTTCTAGCATATTTATAAGATTTATATCATATATTAGGAGAAAGAATGCAATTTAGAAAGGAGTCGTATAGAATGAGTTATTTGGAAGGAAATGACTTGAGTGAACGACAGATGGTAAGTACACCTAATCCCTACGTATATCAGACATTACAATCAGTAATTGGTAAATATGTGGTTATTGAAACTGTAAGAGGAAAGTTAAAAGATGTTAAACCAAATCATTTGCTAATTGAAGATACGGTACCGTATATTGTACGAATTCAACAAATTGTATGGATTATGCCAAAACAATGACTAAATTACATCTAATTTGATTTATAACAAATTGGTTTCATAGACGTCCAAATAAAAACACAGGATTTTATCTCTGTGTTTCTTCAAATTTTCGTTTTTGGATATATGCTTGAGCATGGATAATTTCTTTCTGAAGTTCTTTTAATTCTTCCGTAGATCCAGATTCAATCCTCATGTACGTAGTAACTAGACTAATCATCATATCCATCTTTTCTACTATATTTTTAAAAAGTAGGGTTCCCTAACGTGGGCAGATTGTTTCAACAGATAAATTTACTGTCGATGGTTCATAGTAGGAAGTAAGTGGTCTACAAACAAATGATCTCCTAAATTATTAAAAATTTTTAGTTCCAGTTACAGAATTCTTATTATATAAGGATTCATTTTTGTATCAAAAGCATACAAAGTAAAAAAATAAGATCGGCGAACACGATCTTATCTTTAGCACAAGGAGTAAACAAAAAGGATAACCATTATATTTTTATTTTGCTTAGATTTTTGCTGATTCTTAATATTAAAACCATAATCAACAATAGTATATATATTGAGAAAGTAATTACAAATTTTGTTGTAATTATTTTTAAAAAATGAAAGTAAACTTTCACTTTCCTCAAACTATTGACTTAATAGAATTTTATTATCTAATTTTTTTAATGTCTTGAATAATTTCGTCATAAGGAGTATTTTCGACACCTGAATATTTTTTTAGAACTTTTCCATTTTTGTTAATCAGATAAAAACTTGTGCCATGTATAACTTGTGTATCATTTTCTGGCTTAGTTACAAGTGATTGGAAGTTTTCTTTAGCAAACTTTTCAATATCTGCTCTTTTATATCCCGTGAGGAAATGAGTCCTACTTCCATCCATTGCATAGGTCTTCATAAATTCTGTTATTTTTTCTGGTGTGTCTACTTCAGGATCAACACTAAATGATACAAATTCTACATCTTTAATCCCGTCCGTATTCAACATTCTCTGGAGTTTTGCCATATTGGCTGTCATAGGTGGACAAACTGTTTGGCAACTTGTAAAGAAGAAATCAGCTACCCAAATTTTATCTTGTAACTCAGCTGATCCAAATTGCTTCCCATTTTGATCTGTAAATGAGAACTTCTGTACATCCCAATCTAGTGAATTGTTGAGTTTTGCATCTTTGCATGCTCCTAGAGCTATAACTGTGATTATAAGTATAAGTGATCTAATGAAATTCATTTTTTTCATATGTATTTATCTCCTTTCATTTTTTATAGATTTTACGGAATGGTTATATGAACTACCCAACAATCGGTAGTATTTACTTTGGTTAATTTTTATTTTTAATAGCCATCGAATTAATCTTAACAAAACCGAATGAATCCCCTTGTTCCAGGGTATTTATAATAATACTACTATGCATATAGCTTCCTCTTTGATGTTTATAGTTCACAAGACTGCTTATAATTAAGATTGTTAGGTATGTCATTATTACATACATAGCTTCTTTATTTTACGGATCATAATAAAAGGTTAAAGGTAAAGTAAAACAAGAAGATATTATCTAGTACTTTGTTATACAAAGCGCGATATCTGATAAGAAGTATTTTATATAAGGAAAAATAGATAGTTCATTCAAGAACTTATTGATAATACTGGTAATGAATTCATCTCGGTATGATCCTTGAATTAATATCCTTCATAAGAGTGAAAAAACACTATATATTTGGCTAATGTGTTAAAAATAGAGTTAACTATAGTATAAATTAAAGATTAAATTATACATATTGAGAAAATATTTTAGAGATTGAATATTAAGATTTCTCCTATTAAAATTAAATTTGAAATGAAAGGATAATCTGTAAGCATGGCCCTTATGTAGAAAAGAGATAGGACTATTTCTATCTCTTTTTGTTATGCTGGCAGTTTATATATCTTTAATTAATTCTTTAGACACATGTAAAGGAATTTAGTTTATACCTGATATATTCCTTTTATTAAGTTAACTAAGTTAATTGATTCAAGAATTTTATAACATTAGGAGGATAACAAATGAAAAATTATCAACTTACACAGATTTTAAGAGAAAAAAGAAATATAGACAAAAATTATTATGAATTTTTGCATGAAAAGGATCTAAGTATGGGAATTTATGAATTGAAAGCAGGATCTTTAGATATCCAACAACCACATACAGAAGATGAAGTATATTATATTATCAATGGCAGAGCACAACTTGAAGTAGAGAGTGAAAATATTTTTGTTGAATCTGGTTCTATTATTTATGTAAAGGCTAACATGGAACATAGATTTCATACTATTGAAGAAGATCTCACGGTACTTGTTTTCTTTGCACCTGCTGAATACTCTTGCGAAAAAGATTTTAAATTACAACGATAATTGCATAATAAGAAAGTTGAAAATAAAAGTCTTTTTATCAAGTTTGTTTAAATTAGACAACAACTAATTATAGGCAGGTATGTTATTCCATTAAAGAAAAATAAACTTTTTCAATAAATAAGAATCAATAGAAAAAAACAAAAATGTTAAAATCAGGAAATTTATGTTTAAAAAAGGTAAACTTTACGGCGTTTTTAATGAATTCTTGTTAGCTTTTTCAAGTAAAAATATCTAGTTGCATGCCTTTCAATTTGAGATTTTTTGGGTTTTTTTTACATAAAAATATATTTACGGAAAAATATTTCTAAATATTTCTAATCTATTGAACAATCAAAAGTTTTAGTATACGATTACAACGTGTTATCAAGATATACAGAGAAGAAAAGGAGATTACATATGAAAAATAAAAAAATTGGAATCATCATGAGAAAAGGTTATAGCATTCATGGTGATCATATTGAAACTGCAGGAAGAATATCTGATGAACTTTACTTGTTTACGAGTGTACCAAGTAAAACAATGGATGCGCGCTTTAAAGAAGTAATTGTACTTGAAGAGGCTTCTGAAATAGATGCTGAAAATTATATTTTTACAAAAGGAAAAGATATAGGAATTAACTTTTTTGTAACTTGGCAAGAAACTGATATTGTATTAACTGCTAAAATTAATGAACGCTTTGGCAATAAAGCGTTATCTGTTGAAGCTGCTACGACATCTCGAGATAAATCAAAGCAGAGGGAATTTATGTTAAAGAATTCTATTGCTAGTCCTAAATTTGCAAAAGTTAATTCTATAGAGGATGCAGAGAAAGAAATAGAAAATATTCCTTTCCCTGTAATCATTAAGCCTACTATGGCTGCTAGCAGTGAATCTGTATATTTAGTTAACAGCTTAGAAGAATTGAATAATTCATTAGAAAAAATTATTAATCTTTCTAAAACAAATAAAGGATTCTATTTTAATCAAACACAACAATGTGTGGCATTAGTAGAAGAATTTCTGACTGGAGAAGAAATTACAGTTGATGGAGTCGTTTTAAATGGAGAATTTTATCTTGGTGGAATTCACAATAAAAATAAAATGATGGGTCCATATTTCGAGGAAGATGAATACACATTACCGTATGTTGGTGTAGATGAAGACATAGTTGTTAATATTGCTAAAGAAATATGTGGAAAATTAGCTATTGAAAACAGTTTATTTAATGTAGAACTACGCCGAGATACGCAAGGGAATTTTAAAGTTGTAGAATTTAGTACTAGAATCAGTGGCGGGCATGTTTATCGTAATATACGTGATGTGCATGGAATTGATTTAGTAGCCGTTAATATTCTTGGTTTATTAGATTGTAAAGGGGATATTATGGAATTCTTCTTAACTAGATCTACAACACCAAAATCTTGTACTTGTATTAAATTTGTATATAGATCTGGAATTATAAAGAAAAATGAATTGGGAATTGTTGCTGAACAGCCAGAGTATAAGGCTTACTATCCTGTAGCAAAAGTAGGAGCTGAAGTATATCATGCTCCAAAAGGATTTGATATAACGGGCTTACTTTCATTAAGAGCACCATATAATGATAAATCTGATGTAGAAAAATTGCGCCAAAGAGCTAGAGTATTAGATAATCAATTAGATATAGAATTAGAAATTCCGGTTCATGCATAAAAACTTAAGTAAATCTGGTTGTTATATTCCTTGTTTTAAATGAGGAATATAACCGCTAGATTTATCGATAAATTATTTAATAGTATCAATTTAAAACCAAGTAATCCTATATATATTCTTATTGAAATGGAGTGGAAAATATTATGAATAAAAAAGTATCTATTTTGGGAGCACCTACTTACTTCGGAGCTAGTATAGGAGGGGTTGACCTTGGACCATATGTTATAAGATATGGCGGTATGTCGAAGCAATTAACTGAAATCGGAATTGATTTTGTTGATCTAGGAGACATTTCTCTTCCTTCAACCAATAATAAAAATTATGGAATTGTCAAACAAGAGTTTTCAAATGAAGTAATTGATATATGTAAAAATATTGCTTCGACAGTTGAGAACGAATTGGAAAAAGGGCATTTCCCATTAGTTTTAGGTGGAGATCATAGTATTGCAATTGGGACTGTAACTGGAATTCTTAGAAAAATACCACGATTGGGAGTAATCTGGTTTGATGCTCATGGGGATGCAAATACATTTGAAACATCGATTTCTGGTAATATTCATGGGATGTCTTTAGCAATTCTCTTAGGATACGGTAACGAAAAATTTAAAGATTTTCTAGAGAAAGAAACTAAAATTGATCCAAAGAATATCGTACAAATAGGAATTCGTGATTTAGACCCGGGGGAAGAAGAGTTTCTCAAAAATTTAGGAGTAACAATTTTTACAGCAGAAGATGTGAGAAAACAAGGAATAAAAAGTATTATGGAAAAGGCAATTAAGATTCTCAATAATAATACAGATGCAGTTCATCTAACATTTGATTTAGATGCTTTAGATCCTGAATTTGCTCCTGGAGGAGGATTAGCAGTTCCACATGGTTTAAGTTTAGATGATACAAAAGAGGCAATTGATATGCTAAGAAATAATACAAACCTAGTAGCTGCAGAGTTCACGGAAATAAACCCTATATTAGACAAGGATAATATTACTGTCAACACAACAATTGGACTTATCACTGAACTTTTAAGTAAGAAAGTTACTATGTCTAAATAATTTTTTTCTGAAATTATTTTTAAAACTATAAAAAAACTATAAAAAATAAAATTATATACGAGAATTTAAAAAAACGAAAAGGACGAGTCAAATGAATAATAAAATATATGATGTTATTGGAATTGGATTTGGGCCAGCGAACCTGGCTTTAGCAACTGCTATTGAAGAAGAAAATAATTCAATGGAAAGAATTTTTCTAGAAGAAAAAACGCACTATCAATGGCATCCAGGGATGCTTTTAGATAATACAAATATTCAAATTTCATTTTTGAAAGACCTTGTAACTCTAAAAAATCCTAAAAGTAAATTCTCCTTTTTAAATTATCTACATGAAAATGAAAGACTAAGCGATTTTATTAATCTCTCAGAGTTTTATCCGTCACGACTTGAATACAATGATTATATGTCTTGGGTTGCATCTCAATTAGAAGAACACGTTTATTATAGTCGAACAGTAATTTCAGTAGACCCTATTATATCTGAAGATTCTGTCGAATTATTAGAAGTTATTGTGCAAAATACAAAGACTAATCAATTAGAGAGCTATATTACTAAAAATATTGTTTTGGCTACAGGTGGAACACCAAGAACGCCAATAAACATTGAATTGAATAATAGTAGAGTATTTCATTCAAGTCAATTTAAAAACAAAATTAATAACTTTAAACAAAATGACGCTCATAAGTTTTTAGTTGTAGGTTCGGGACAAAGTTCAGCTGAATTATTTTTCCATCTAATCAATAATTATCCGAAATCAGATATTACGGCAACGATGAGACCTTTCTCATATAAAGCTGTAAATGAAAGTAAGCTTGTTAATCGTATATTTGACGCTAATATGATTGACTTTATTTATTCTTTACCAGAAAAAAATCGAGATGCTTTATTAAAACACCACAGTGATACTAATTATGCAGCTGCGGATGGAAGTTTAATAAGCCAAATTAATAAAGCTTTATATAACCAAAAATTTCATGGAGAAGATCGTTTTAGAATAAAGCCATTTTTAGAATTAACGGAGATAAAAACACTGTCTGATAAAGCGGTTGTTTATTACAAAGACATAGTTAAACATACAGAAGTTGTTATTGAAGCTGATGCTGTAATTCTTGCTACTGGGTACGAAAGTAAAAAGAACCATCCTTTATTAAAAAATCTTAACTCGTACATTTCAGATAATATTGAAGTTTCCCGAAATTATCGTTTAGAAACAACGGATAAATTTAAACCTGGTATTTATTTACAGGGTGTAAATGAAAGCACTCATGGACTGAGTGACACTTTATTATCTAATTTATCTATTCGATCAAATGAAATTTTAAAAACCGTACAAGAAAATAATTCATTAACAGAAGAAAAAACTAAAAACGTGGTTTCATAATATAGGGGGTCTAAAGATGCATATTGAAAAGATAAATCCACAGATTTTTACAAATGAATATGATATTATGTGTCAACGATTATTTCCGCATTCTAATAAATTATATGATTCACCATTTGGTGCAATGTGGGGAATCATAGAACCTGGAGAAATTTCTAAAATTCATGGACATCATGAAGTTGAAACTTTTATTATCTTTAAGGGTGAAGGAATAGTTAAAGTGGGTAAAAAAGAAGAAACTGTTACGCAAGGGGACGCCATCTTTATTCCACCATTTGAAGAACATAGTTTGAAAAATACATCAGATGAAAATTTGATATTCTTCACCATATGGTGGGAAAATGCTTTTAGTAAAAAAAATAGCAAGAAGTTAGATTCAGGTAAAAAGAAATATTTAATAACGGCCACACCACCAACACCTAATGGTGATTTACATGTAGGGCACCTATCTGGTCCATATACAGGAGCTGACATTTTAACTAGATATTTAAAACTTAAAGGAAATGAAGTCTTTTATATGAGTGGGGCGGATGATCATCAAAGCTATGTGCCGTTTAAGGCGGGACAATTAGAAAAATCTCCTAGAGAAACGGCAGATCATTTTGCTAATGAAATTGAAAAAACATTAAGACTAGCAGAAATTAATCCGGATATTTTTGTAAAACCTCATTTTTCAACATTCCACATTGAGTTTGTCAAAGAGTTTTTTGAAAAACTGTGGAATGAAGGTAAATTAGTAGAAAAAGAAGTCGACATTCTATTCTGTAAGCAATGCGATAAGCACCTTTATGAAGCTTATGTGAGAGGTAATTGTCCACATTGTGATGAATTATCAGATGGCAACGCTTGTGAAAAATGTGGTAGACCTAATTTGTGTATAGATTTATTAAACCCAACTTGTAAATGTTGTGGTAGCGAACCAGAGAAATCTAAAATTAAACAACTATTTTTCCCATTAAGTAATTATAAAACACAATTAAAACAGTACTACAAAGAATTAAAAATAGGGCCACATCTAACGGCATTATGTGAGAGAATGCTAGATGAAGATTTTCCTGATATTCCTATTTCACATGTATCTGATTGGGGAATTCCAGTTCCGGTAGAAGGATATGAAAATCAAACTATATATGTATGGTTTGAAATGGCACCTGGATATTTATCTGCGACAAACGAATTAATTCAGGATAAAAACCTTTCGTATACGTTAAGGGATTTTTGGAATAATCAAGATACGACTATCATTAATTTCTTTGGATATGATAATGGCTATTTCCATTCAGTGCTTTTCCCAGCTATTTGGCTAGCATATAGTGAAGATATAACTCTTCCTAAAACAATGATAACAAATGAATTTTATCAACTAGAGGGTCTTAAGTTTTCAACAAGTAGGGGACATGCTGTATGGGGCAAAGAATTATTAGAAAATGCTTCACATGATGTTGTAAGGTATTATTTATCTTATAGTAGACCGGAAACAGTTGAAACAAACTTCACTATGGAAGAATTTAATCATATTGTAGATACGAACTTAAACCAAGAATGGGAATCATGGTTACATGATTTAAAATGCAAGTTAGAAGCTGAGTCTCCAAATGGTGCTCCAGAATTAGAGACACTATCAGGTAACTATTTAATGTATTATCAACATGTAAATCGAATTATGAATGAAATTATGAATGCATATGAACCAAATACATTTTCACCGCAAAAGGTAGTTAGATTATTAAATGAACTAGTCAGAATTGCTAAAAAATTCTCGGCAGGAGAAGAATTTTTAACGGTATTAAAGAATAATCAACAAAGAAGAAATACTGCTATTGCACTAGAATTATATACTGCAAAAATTTTAGCATTATTTTCTAGCCCAATCATGCCTACATTTGGTAAAATGCTATGGGGGGATTTGGGATTTAATGTTGACATGCAGTTGGATGAGGAAGTAAGCTTTTTGCCTGCTGGACAGAAAGTGGATCTTCAAGAGAATTATTTTTCAAAAACAAACGACAGTTTTTATCTTCAGAATATTTGATAATATGAGGGGGTAGTACTTACCTCCTCATATTTCCTAATAAAAAATATATAGGGAGCTCAAATTATGAAAGAGAAAATAAAAATTGGAGTAGTAGGCCCTTTTTCAGGTCCTAGGTCTGTATACGGACAAATGTTAATTGAGGGTGTAAATCGTGCGAAGCTAAATTATGCTGGTAACATCGAATGGGTTTATCAAGATGATAAAGGAGATCCAAATACCATCAAAGATATTTCTAAAAAAATGATTGAATCAGGGGTTGTTGCTGTAATTGGACACTTTAATAGTGCATGTGCTTTAAAAGCAATACCGTTTTATTCCAAGGCGAAAATTCCATTCTTAGTTCCTGCATCGACTAATTTAGACGTTACGCTTAATAACGAGGAATTAGTATTTAGGTTTTGTTCTAATGATTTGGTACAAGCTGAAACTGTTATTAATTTTTTGAAAACTAAAGATATTCAAACGATTAAGGCAGTTTCTGATGAAACATTTTACGGGAAAAGCCTAGCAGATTTACTGTATCAAAGTGCAAATTCTTCATTTAAAGAAGTTACTAGAATTGAAGATTTTAATAGTGAAAATAATAAGCATAGCGATGCAATATTCTTTGCTGGGACACACTTTAACTCCGCAACTTATCTAAGGGAACTGAGGATGAGAGGGTATAAAGGAATTTTTATAGCTTCAGATGATTCTTATGTAGATGAATTTATAGAATTAGCCCAAGATTATTCTAACGATGCTTTTACCATAAAAGCAAAAGAGGATTATGTAGAAACATCATTTCTTGCAGCTTCGTATCTATTAGAATGTATTGAATCTAATGTAGAAAATTTAATTAATGAATTAGCAACAGGTAATTCTACAATTAAATTTTCAAGCAATGGAGATCGTTTAGGAGCTTCATGGATAATTGCACAAGTTATTGATAAATCTTTTGTTGAGGTGAATTATCATAAAACATTCAGCTGATGTAGTTATTATTGGCGGCGGCATTATTGGTGCAGCTATACAGTATTATTTAACCAAGCAAAATATTACAAATACAATTTTATTAGAGAAAAATTCCTTTAGTAGTGGATCAACAGGCCAATCCGGAGGTTTTATAAGGGTCTATCATAATGATCCTTATCTAACTGAAATAGCAAAAGAAGGAATAAATGATTTTTTTAGTATTAGTGAAGAGGTTAAATTTAAGCAGACTGGAATGTTATATGTTGAAAATGAAACACAACATATAAAAATGGAAAAGCAAATTGGAGAACTTAAAAAATCTGGACATAAAATTAGTATCCTTTCATCTGAAGTATTAAAGAAAGAATTTGAATTTATAAATTTGCCTAAAAACAGCTGTGTGGCTTACGAGGAACAAGCAGGGTACATTAGCCCATCGTTAGCCACGAATACATGGATTGAAACATCTAAAACTAAAGGTGCATTAGCTTGTGAAGGAATAGAAGTGAAAGGAATTTTAATGGATAATAACTGTGTTGTAGGTGTTAAAACCTCCTATGGGACTATACATTGTAAACATGTTGTTGTGGCAGCTGGAGCCTGGAGTGGAAATATATTAGATACTATAGGTATTAAAATTCCAGTAAGAAGTAAAATTATTCAAATTCATTTCTTTGATGGAATAGGACAAAAAGACCATCCAATTTTTATAGATGATAGTACTGGATTATATGGCAGACCTGATAATCTAGGTACTTCTCTAGTAGGATATCCAGTAGATAAGTATGATATTGATCCAGACAAAAAAATGTCAATTGACCCAAATGACTTAGAAAAAATGCTTCAAAATTCAAAAAGTAGATTGCCATATCTAAATAAAAACTTATTTATAGGTGGAAGAAGAAGCTTTGATGCATATACATCAGATAATCGAGGAATTATAGAACAATTTCCACAAGTAGAAGGTTTAATCGTTGCAACTGGCTGGAGTGGTGGTGGAGTAAAGTTGGCTCCTGGTATTGGTAAGAGAATAGCGAAAATGATTACTGGAGTATAGGGGGAGAAAAGACTATGAACAATCTCGAGAATATTGAAATTTTTGAAGCGACCTATGATGATAGAGAGACTGTTATCAATTTAATTAGAATGTATATGGAATTCTATGAAAAGCCTGTGCGTGAAAAAAGTTCTTTAGATAAATTAGTAAATACTATAATAGAAAATAAAGATTTGGGATTATTCTATGTTTGTACGATTAATAAAGAGCCAATAGGATTTGCTACTTTATATACCACTTTCAGTACGTTAAGTATGGGAAGAGCAATGATTTTAAATGATTTATTTGTTATCCCTGATTATAGAAAATTGGGTATTGGGGATATGTTATTTAATACTTGTAAAAAGTACGTCCAAGACAATAATTATGCATATATGGAATGGGTTACCGCAAAAGATAATATAGTTGCCCAAAATTTCTATAAAAAACAAAAAGCAAATAAGAGTGATTGGATTGTTTACAGTATTTAAATAACAATCTAATAGTATTTAGGGCGGGTATAACAGAACATTTTCAATGTGCAATTTTGTTATGTATTTTCCAAATCCCTTTCTTTAAACAAGTTAAAACAAATTTAAGGTCAAACAACCGATATAAGAAAGAAGGAATGTATAATGCCAATTCAATTTATATTTATAGTACTATTGGCGCTGACTCTTTGTGGGGAAGGTATGTTAACAGTAACTCTAACCTGGACAATTTTGGATAAAGGGGGATCAGTTACTCATTTAGGAATTATATTAACATTAATGAGTTTGTTACCATTCTTTATGCAAAAATATTCGAAAAGTCTTAAGATGTGGTTAACAAAAAGTCCATTGTTAATTTTCTCTGGTGTCCGTTGCATCGGTATTATTCTGATTATAATAAGTCTTTTGAATAGTGATCATATTAATGTTTTTACTTTATATATTTTTGCAGGTGTTTTTTCTATTATTTTATTTTTATCTACGCAAAGCTTGGAAACTTATATGTCTCAAATGGTATTATCAGGAGAAATTCCAGCAGGAAAGGCTTCAAATATGTTACAAACTGCAATACAAATTGGAGCATTTGGTGGGAACGCAATAGCAGGCTTTATGATGAATGTAGGTGGATTTAATAATGTACTTTATGGTTTAGCATTCTCTTTAGGTATTGGGGTATTTTTACCTCTTCTAATGCCGCTATTAAAAAGTAAAGATGTTCAGCAAAATAAAAAACCTGTATCAAATCATATTGAAAAAATAAATCCAATAGATAATTCAAAAATATTATGGATTACAATTACTGGTATTGCTGTTTTAACAATACAACTTGCATCATTTAATTTTTTAGTACCAATTTTATTTCACGATGTATATCGTTGGGATCCTATGCAGTATGGATTTGTTAGTGCTGCAGCAGGTTTAGGGGCTTTATTAGCTACACTTGTTGGGAAATTTGAAAAATTTATTCCAAGGTCAATTTTTCTATTAATTGCTGTTTTTGATATTACTTTAGGATTAGTGCATTCCTGGTATTTAGCAATTGCCGTTTCATTTATGCTTGGTTTTGTTTTTAATCGTTCACGTATCAATCAAAGAACTGTCATGTTTGACTTTATTAAAACAAAAGAAGAAACGGTTATTTGGTCTAGTCGATCTACACTAGCATTCCAGTTTACCAAAGCCGCTTTACCTTTATCGTTAGCATTACCTATTCAATGGATTGGGATTATGAATGCAGGTCATCTTTTTGGAGTGATAGGTACGGTTGTTGCTGCTACTATGATGGTAATTTATCTTAACGAACTAAATCATAGAAAAAAAATAGAAGTTTTACAACAAGAAGTTGCTCCAAAATCATTTTAATAGCAGCGTATTAAATGAAAAGAATAGCTAATGAAGTAAATTTTATAACGTCGAAACAACGTATAAATAACTATGTAGAAATGAGTACTGTATTATACAGTACTCATTTCTTTTAGTTCGCCTTTAATTATAATTAAAATAGTCAATATCATTTCCTAATTCCAATTCAAATAAGCAATTAAATTTCAACTACTCTATTAGTAGATTTCTCAAATGAAACAATATCCACATTAATTCTTTATATAGATATGAGAGTATTAGTTCCATTTTACTATGCATTTTGTGTAGTAATGTATTTATATTATGTTTTAGAGTTGTGACTTAAACTTAATTTATATTGTCAAAAAACTACACCCAAATTGTTAGGAGTGTAGTTTTTTGTTATGGTGTTTATTATTAGGAAAAGTCGCTTATAACCTTAATTATCTGTCAAATCATAATTAGTATTTGTTTTGAATATTATAAGATTAGATATTATTTGAGCTACAGAAATATAATTATCAACAAATTCTTCTAATTCTCTCAAATCAGTTATTATAATTTTAGCAATAAAGTCAGTCTTTCCTGTAACTCTATAACAAAATTCAATATTTGTTTCAAGCTGTATACAATCCATAAATTCCCGGAACTGTCCTTCTTTTACTTTTATTTCTAATATTGCTTGTAAAGAATTTGTAGTTGTTTCCTTATTGCTATTTTCCGTTCCAATCATGTTAGTGGATTTAGTTTGAATAACGGTATTTTTCATTTGATAAAAAATCCTTTCAAATTAGTTTCAAATAGAAAAAATATAACCTTTTTCCATTACAGGTGAAATGGTAAGTCGAAGTAGGGTTTAGTATTATAAAGTTATTCAGATATGGATATGAAATATTATAGGATAAAAAATTTTAAAAGGAGGAATTTATATTATGAAAAAAACATCGGATGATCAAAAGTTATTGAGTATCTATTTTCAACAAATTGTAAAAGCAATTATACTCATGAAATAGTATAACATTCTATCATTCATTAAGAAGTATATTTTTGAAAAAATTTAATAGATTTTGGTAATTATAATAGTTTTCCAAACGCTAAAGAGCAATTTTATAAAACTGAAAATATTGAGAAATAAGAAAAGTCGGTCACTTGATATTGGATTTATTACGCGAAATGTTATAATACATATATAAGCATTATTTAAAAAAGCAACTCGAACCCCAATCCGAGTTGCTTTTTTATTATCTGTTTAATTATAAAATAACAACTAATTGAGTTGTTATTTTATAATATGTGATTGTTTGAAAATTGAATTTTTATATGCAATATTGCATATAAAAGCTTTTGTATAACATGTTATAATTTTGTTAGTAAATTATTCATCCATTAATTTACTGCTATTCATATCAACAGATATGAAAACCCTAAATTTATAAATAAAAAGAGAAGAACTATGGTGGGTTCTTCTCTTTTTATTTATAATTATTTATTACTTGTGAACTACTCGCCACTTAGCAAAGCTTGAAGTGGGTGTTATAATTTTGTTAGTAAATTATTCATCCATTAATTTACTGCTATTCATATCAACAGATATGAAAACCCTAAATTTATAAATAAAAAGAGAAGAACTATTCTTCTCTTTTTATTTATAATTATTTATTACTTGTGAACTACTCGCCACTTAGCAAAGCTTGAAGTGGGAGCTTCTCAGTTCCGAGACGAAAGTAACCTTTCGTCTCCCTGAGCGTTACTTCGGGGTGTTCCACCCCTAGATGTATAACGCATGGACGCTCTTTTGGTACGGTTGATATTTTACGCAGGAACCGAATGGCTTCGTTTTCGCACTCTATTTTCTTCCTGCAATCTTCTATATCAAGTTATCAAAGAACTTCATATAGCTAGCTTATCAAAAGTTTTTGGCTATGCCAAACCGAAATTCATCTCCCACCTATCGTTGGGCTAAGCCCTTCACACGCTTGAGGAAGGAGAATTCTTTCGGGGAATACGTTAAAAAAAGTATATAGAATCTCAGTCATTTTAAATTTGCTAATAACCATTTTCAAGTATTAGAATATTTAGCAAGTTTGTATTCTAATCAAGTGTTTTTGTACAAGTAGCAGATATAAAAATTCAATTAAAATATGACATGCATAGTGAGAAATTTTTAAGTTGAAGTATGTGAGAATAATGATTATACCTATAGAATAGGTTTAGATGGAACAAATACATGATTTTTATTTATTTGTTGCAAATTTAATAGATCTTTAAAAATGAAGTTTATTTTTAAGGTATTGATTATTGTGATTCTGTAAAATTAGAAAAACTAATATGCCACTTATACGTGCATTTGATTAGCAGTCTTATTTGTTTTCCTACTATTCTCCACTTGTTTATGAATATTTGATAAAAGAAATTAAAGAATTAACAAGGCAATCATCGTAGCAGTTTAATTTTTTGCAGAAAAACGGACAAACATCCTATAGAAATGAGAAGAAAACAATCTTATTATCCTAGGGCATTGTGTAAAATTTTAATTTGTCCCACATTTGTGTATCTTAATTTTAATAATATATTATTAATTGTTTATATTCATATCTGGTATTTAAGACTTAGGGATTTGCTAGCTTATTAAGGCTATATCTGATTAAAGATTAGAATGAATTTGAAATAAATGGGGTGCTTGTGAAAATTCAGGTGTACAAAAACGAAACCTTTATTTCATAGCAAGTAGGAAGAATAAGCGTATAAGCATGCTCTTAAAAAAGCTAGATTTTTATGAGTGAAGTGTCTGTATAAAATAACATATGTCTATCTAGTTAAAAAATATTATCTTATTAGTGAGAAAATTAAGAAGGACCTGATGTATTAAATCAGATCCTTAAATTAAAGCACTTGAAAACAAACTGTCACCATTATAATAACAATAAAGGGAATTTAATTCAATATGTTAAATGTTGAGAAATAAACGATAATAATTCCATTTTATCGTAAATAAAAGAGTACTTACTTCTCATAAGTATTGCCACAATAGGTAAAGTGATCATACCAGCAATAATTAGACGCCTGTGAATTAGCATCACTATTTAAATTTTTACCAGAGAGCAATTTATTTAATTGGAAGAAAAAAGGAAGGGCCTATTTGACTCCTTCCTTTTTTCTCATACATACATAACGCTTGTTGACAACTTATGAAATAATAGCATTCATCGCTATTAAAATATAACACTAAAAGTAATTAAATAGATATGTAATTATGCATACATCGTGCTATTTCATGAATGGGAACAAAACTATTTATCTCTTTCGGGTTGGGAAATAAATAGACTCAGGTATACTTAAGGTAAAAACAACTGATTATCGATTGCTGGTTAAACCATATTTCTACATATCTGAAACAAATTATTTCACTGGATTGCATGTTAAAGAGGGGCAGGGCTTTATGAAATGTAGATTGTTCCTTAGTTTCTTGCTTGTGATTTTACTAGTAGGATGCATCGGAAAAGAATTCACGTTATATACGATTCCAAAAGGGGGATTAGTCAGTGCCCGCAAAGACACGCTCCGTTTACGGTTTCCTATCCCACTAAATTATCATTCTAAGTAGATTCCTTCTCTTTCAAACAATTCCATTTAATAAAGTTAATTCCGCCATACGTATCGCGTGGCATGGTAAAGGGGAGCACATATATGGATGCAATCATTGAAAAAGTCAGGAAAAAATAATTGTGTTCTTAGTAAGATGTAACATAGTACCAATTTTTTTATTTTCATTATATCTCTAAAGATACTATTAAAATCGTCTTCATTTGGTTTTACATCATTGGGCGAGTAAATAAATCCAGAAAAGTTGTCTATTAGGCCACGATAAGTATAGAAGAAAACTGAAGCATTTTTCTTCCCATAGTGGACAATTACATCTCCTCCCCCCTTTGATGTAGCTCTAAATTTTGGAGGCAAATGAATTTGGTTATTATCATAGGATACATTAGGGATTAAGTTTTTATGTTCTATAAGTTCTATAACTTGTTTTCGATCGTCTTTGTAAATTTAAAAATCTAATTTTATATATATATTTGTAAAGGGGGTATATATCCAAATAATTATTATGATTAATTGAATAATTAAAGGTTTCGGATTTTTATATCTAGCAAGATGTATAATTGATAAAATTAATAATATGAAAAACCATCCATGAATTGCTATTGAAAGAAGTGGCATAACAAATGGAGTAAGGAATTGAGTTAAATACCATTTTTAAAATTGATAGAATATTAAGATAATTACGCTTATCATTGTGATTTTGGTTAAATTTTTTTTCATATTTTGTATGTCCTTTCACTCTTAAATAATATGTGATTTTAGTGATTGATTTTTTCATTTATTCCTTTTTAAACGATTGATTTAGGCGTGAAATATTTAGTGATAGCAGTTAAATTCTTTAAGTGCATTAA
>NZ_QORY01000019.1:0-175284 GCF_008368755.1 Bacillus sp. AR2-1 | reverse complement strand
TTCTACAACTCGTTGTTCTTCTGCAATTAAAACATCCGCAAAGCTTTGAACATCTTTCTTCGCTTGTTCTTCAGCCTCTGCAACATGTATGAATTCATTCGTTTGTTCAATTGCTTCATTTAAAACCATTTCTTGCTGTGTTTCCTCAAGTGCTACAGGTTCTACTTCTTCTGACTCTTCTGTTTCTGCAATTACTTCCACTTTTTCTAACTCTTCTGCTTCCGTAATTACTTCCACTTCTTCTAGCTCTTCTGCTTCTGCAATTACTTCCACTTCTTCTGGCTCTTCTGTTTCTGCAATTACTTCCACTTCTTCTGGTATTTCCACGATGATTGTTTCTTCAAGTTTTTCTTCTGCTTTGACAATCACTGATTCTTCTGGAGCTTGCTTTTCTACTTCAATAGTAGGTTGTTCTATTTCTGTATTACGTTTAGTTTCTTCTGATAATATTGTATCCTCGTGCTCTACTTTAGAATCTACTAATTCTGTTTGTAGAATGTTTTTGACCACTACATCACTTTCTTGCTTAGCATCTTCCATACGCTCAGCAATTGTTTGATGAGGTACTTCACCCGCTGGAACTGCCTGCTGTGCACTAATTTCTTGAACCACTTCTTTTTCTTCTACTATAGGCTCTTGGCGTTCAATTTCATAACCGTTTTTCTCTAGCCATTGATCGACAACTGACTTTTCTTCCTTTTTACTTTGTTGATCTCGCTGATCAACACCTTCATGACTGGAAGAATTCGTTGCTTGTCCTTCTGAGAAATCAGATAATGTATATCCTTTTTTCTCTAACCATGCATCAACGACTGATTTGCCCTCTACAGATATTTCAAGATCTTCTCTTTCCTTTTTTTCCTCCTGCTTTTCTACCTTTTTCTCTACAGAAGGACGATTATATCCGTAAATTGGCGAGATCATTTCTGTTGGACGAAATGGTCTACGGTTACTTTCTTGCGAAGGTGCAGATGCTTTCTTTACGACAGGCTCTCTCTCCGGTTTATATTGTACTGCCGGCTCTTCATATGTAGAAACTACTTTTTCCACATACTGTCGTCTACTTCTTTCCACTTTGACCCCTCTTTGAGTAGGCTGATTTTCATATGTTACAACTTGAACAGGTTGTTCTTCAAAATGCCCTGTTGCTATAACATCCTCTTCATCGAACCCATTATCCGGTACTAATGGAAAACGGCATTTACCTGCATTCCGACTTGCCATTTGTGCTTCTCTTGCTTCAGTGTAGTGGTTTACACGAGGGATCTTCGGCTGACTTTCGATTTGCTTTGGTACTTCTTTATTTATCGCTGTTTGTTCTTCCTCTTTGTTAAACAGCTTTTTCATCCAATCTAACATGCTTACCACTCTTTCTACTAAATAGTAACATCCTTTATTGTATCAGCATTCGGCAAAAAGTGCAGGTAAAATTAAGCATGTCATATTTATCCATAACATTCTAATTTACGAGTGTTTTCATATGGAAAAACGCAGCCTTCCATGTAAGACTGCGTTTAAGCTTTACTCTTCCGATACTCATCTACACTATCCGTTACACTTTGCAATAAAGAATTTACATACTGTGGGTCAGATAATTTTTTATCTTCTTCAGAATTTGACATAAATCCAAGTTCTAATAGTACGCCAGGAACCTTTGCCCAATTAAATCCAGAAAGGTCATCCCTGAATTTAATTCCATTTACTTTCACTTGATGATTCTCTCTCATTTTATTTACAATCGTTTGAGAGATTTGAAGACTTTCAGCATAAATCTCTTTCGTGTACGGACTTCCTTCTGCCGGCGTTAATACAGCAAATCCACTTTGATTCGGATTTTCAGAGCCATCTGCATGAAGACGTAAAAATAAATTCGCCTTATGTTCATTCGCAAATGTCGCGCGTTCTTTATTACTTATATCCACATCTTGTGACGTTCTCGTCATTAATACTTGTATTCCCTTTGCTTCTAACTTTTCTTTTAATACGGAAGCCATTTCTAATACAAGAACAGCCTCTCTTTTTTTCGTCACAACACCAGTTGTACCATCTGTCACTTTATATTTTTGCGTCGTTGCTCCTGGCCCGATTGGCTCCAAATTTAAATTTGCTTTTTGTTGATGCCCTGGATCAATAACAACAAGAAACTTTCCTTGTTTTTCATTACTCTCTACTTTTTGTTCATTATTTTGCAGCGGTTGCTCTGTTGGCTGCGCTGGCGTAGCTTCCTCTTTCTTTTCTTCAGCCAGCACTTCCTCCTGCTTCTGCTCCACTTGCTCATTCGTTTGAACTGCTAGCGGTTCTTCTTTCTTTTCTTTCTTTTCTTGCTCTTCTTGCTGCTTTTCTACCGGTGCGTCTTCCTTGTTATCTTTGTTTTTTTCCTGCATAGAAGATGTTACTTCTTTTTTCGGCTCTTCTTGCGAACAACCTCCCATATATATTCCAATGAATGCGATCATGCTCATTATTTTTATATACTTCATGTGTTTCTCCCATCACTTTGCACCGGTCTCAAAGTTTTTTATAATTGTTTTATAATCTCATCCATATTTCCAATATGAACGGGTTGCCATGTTTCTGTACCACGCTCTGCCGTATAAACTAAATACGCACCATCAGCCACATTTACGAAAATCGGATCCCCCATATCTGTTTCGTATCCGATAACAATCCATTCTTCTTTCCATTTTCCATGTTCTTCACTTATTAATGAATTTTTATGTTTATCATATCGATAACCGATTTGTCCTTTTTCTAATTCATTTTCGCTAAACACATATATTTCATAGGAACCTAGTTCGATATCTTGCTGTTTTGAAGTTTCAATTCGTTTCAGAAGTTCTGCAATTTTTAGTTGTTGTTTCATACGTCTATCCCCTTCTATTTTTCTAAATTTTAACTAGTTTGTTTATAAAATACAATATAGTTTTTGAGAAAAAAGGTGACATCCTTATCATATGAACGATTTTTTTGAATATATCTGTCACAACTCGCAATATATCAATGATTCAACAGAAAAGAGAGGCTGTCCAAAAGGACAACCTCTCTTTTCTTACATCAATTAAAATTTGAACTCTTGTCCAACTTCAAAGCTATCTTCTAATACAAGAATACCTTTTTCTTGTGGAGCATCTGGAAGCTCTAATTCACGTGCTGAACAAATCATTCCAGAAGAAGGAACACCGCGAAGTTCAGCTGGTTTAATTAACATACCGCTTGGCATTACAGCGCCGATTTTTGCAACGACAACTTTTTGTCCTGCATCAACGTTCGGTGCGCCACATACGATTTGTAATGTTTCTGTACCGATTTCTACTTTACAAATGTTTAGCTTATCAGCATTTGGATGCTTCTCTTTTTCAGCTACATAGCCTACAACAAATTTTGGAGAAAGATCTGCTTCTACTTTTTCTTCAAAGCCGTTCTTCGCTAAAATCCCGTTGATTTTTTCTACAAATTCTTTCGTTAATGTTAGGTTACCTGTTTCTTTTACCTCTAAGTAAGAAGACGCATTAAAGATGTTGAATCCTGCTGTTACATTGCTTTCACGATCGTATACGCGTGCAACATCTCCTTTGCGATCAAAAGTACGGTTCTCTAAAGTAATATCTTGTAAGGCAACAATTAGAGTGTCACCAATTCCTTCAAGGTTGTAAAAAACGTTCACTTCGTTCATCCTTTCTCTTTTCCGTCTGTCTTCTTCCGATTCTTCGCTAAAATAAAGATTGGCTCGAAGTCTCCATCTTCATATACGAATGAAAGTGATGTAATCGGAACATGCCCTTCGGCAAAAAATTTCATTGTCATTTGTGCAATAATATCATAACCGATTTCGTTGACGATATCAGCAATAATTAATACATCTTGGTGAGGAACAGCAACAACCATGTCACCAGAAATCTTTTCACGCATCGATTGTAGTAACGATTCGTTTAAAATACGCGTCGCATCATACCCATCATTTGTGTTTAAAAAGTAGAATGTATTCCCTGCTACTGTTTCTTGTTTAAATTCATAACCTAATGAGCGAGCGTTGAATAATGCCATCTCACGCACTTGTTGCTCTGTAAGTTCTAATTTTTGTAATAGACGCTCATCAATGAGTCGATACGTTTTATTCGAATCTAACGCGTAGTAAATACGTGTTTCCGCCGTATGATCCGTCATAATAAACGGATTTCCTTCTTCTGCTTGTTTCGGGAAAGAAGTAGAGCGAATAACAGGTAAAATTTTCGCTGCGCTATTTTCTTCTTTATGCATCGCAATTAACGCTTCTTGTACGTAATAAGCAACCTCTTCAATTGCTTTTTCTTTATTCACTTCCCATTTTGCCACAACTCCTGGAAGCGATACGTTAATACCTTTTTTCGAGTCTTTCTGTTCTATACGTAGAACTTCTTTCTCGCTATCATACTGAAAGTCCCATTCTGGGCGAGATAATTTCTTCATTAACTCGTCTTTCATCTTTTTACTTGTCATCTTCATCTCTTTTTCCTCCCTTCCAAAAAAATAACCTCCCCCGCGAAGGTAGAGGTTGTTTTACAATTCAATTGGCAAATTGCCTTATTTTAAACCTTCAATGAACTCTTCGATTTGCTCTTGTGTTTTACGATCTTTGTTTACATAGCGACCTGTTTCTTCACCCTTATTGTACGCTACAAAGCTCGGAATGCCAAATACGTCTAATTTTACGCATAGATCAATAAACTCATCACGATCTACATAGTAAAATGAGAAATCACTATATTTCTCTTCTACTTCTGGCATAAACGGGTCTACAAAACGGCAGTCTGGGCACCATTCTGCTGAGAACATAAAGACTACATTCTCTTCATTTTTCAATTGTTGGAATTGCTCCATGCTTTCTAATGATTTCATCTATATTTCCTCCTCTAACGAGTGCATTTTTTCATGTTATAATCTTTCTTTTATACTACCATACATCGCGCATGGTGCAAGGTTTATGCTTGCTTTTCGTCATACTTATATTGCCCAACAAGTAACTTAACAACGTGTACAAATAATTCCGTGCGGTCGACATAATCATCTGTAAAAATACCGATAGCACCTTCGTGACTACGAATATCTTTTCTTTGTACAAACTCTTCCATCACTTCACTTAACTCCTTGCCATCTTCAAGAGGTGCTAAAAAATCATCTGGTAACTTAATACGTGCACCGCCTGCAACGAATGTTTTACCGGTATTTGTTGCTAGCGCGCCCCAGTTACACATAAATAAACCGTGCTCCGTTTTCATTACGCCACCTTCTAATCCAATACCAATTTGAGCTTCTCCTTCTTGTAGCGCTCGCTTCGCTCTATTAACCGCTCCTTGCATCGTCTCTTCATCTGTAAACGGCTGATTTGCTACCCCTGAAGGAACAGAAAGAGATGTAATTGTAGCATCTTTCCAAACCTTCTCCACAGCACCAACTTTCGTTTTATTCTTCGATCCAACTACTACTTTCATTTCGTTCACCTCTATAAAAATTCATCATTTTGTTCCATCCAATATCCGCTTCGGCACAAATTAAGTACCAACCACTATCACACACCACAGTGGAATCCCTTCTACCTATAAAAGAAGATGGCTTTCCGCAATATTATTGGTCCTAAACAAAAAAACAGGCTTCTTCTTTCTTTCTACCCGCGGTCTTAATACACCATTCGAGCACCTATTAAGCACCAACCGCCACCACACACCGCTGGGGCATCTATTCAACCTAAAAAAAGAAGGGTTTTTCGCCCTTCTCCTCTACGCGTTATTCTTAATTGTCTCTAACGTCGTTTTATCCGTTGCTCTTACAAGCTTCGTAATGAGTTCTTTTGCTGCCGCATAATCATCAACATGTAAAATAGAAGCATGTGTATGAATGTAACGTGCGCAAACACCAATTACTGCTGATGGGATACCTGAGTTACTTGTATGTACACGGCCCGCATCTGTACCACCTTGTGAAATAAAGTATTGGTACGGAATGTTGTGTGTTTCTGCTGTATCTAAAATGAATTCGCGCATTCCTCTATGTGTTACCATTGTACGGTCGTAAATACGAAGAAGAGCACCTTTTCCTAATTGACCGAACTGCGTTTTATCACCAGATGCATCGTTTGCTGGACTTGCATCAAGCGCATAGAAAATGTCTGGTTGAATCATATTTGCAGCAGTTTGTGCACCGCGAAGACCAACTTCTTCTTGTACAGTCGCACCAGAGTATAATGTGTTTGGTAATGTTTCATCTTTTAATTCTTTTAATAATTCGATTGCAAGGCCACATCCATAACGGTTGTCCCAAGCTTTCGCCATAATTTTCTTTTCATTTGCCATCGGCGTAAACGGACAGATTGGCACGATTTGTTGTCCTGGTTTTACACCAATCTCAATCGCATCTTCGTAGCTATCTGCACCTATATCAATTAACATATTTTTTATATCCATCGGTTTTGCACGTTGCGCGTCACTTAATAAATGAGGAGGAATAGAACCAACAACCCCAATAACAGGACCATTCTTCGTCATAACTTGTACACGTTGCGCTAATAACACTTGACTCCACCAGCCGCCTAACGTTTGAAAACGAAGCATCCCGTTTTTCGTAATTTGCGTAACCATGAAACCTACTTCATCCATATGACCTGCTACAAGAACACGTGGGCCAGTTTCGTCCCCTTTTTTCAGACCAAATACGCTACCTAAACCGTCTTGCACAATTTCATCCGCATATTTGCTTAATTCTTGCTTCATAAAACGGCGTACATCATGTTCGAAACCTGATGCACCTTGTAATTCTGTTAACGTACGAAATAATTGTAATGTCTCTTTATTCACGAAGTCCCCTTCTTTCAAACCTTAGTAGAATACCTCTTTTATTGTAACGAAATTTTCGAAATGTTTCTAGTTTCTTCTTTTTTAACTGTATTTGCTTTATAATTATTATTGGTACACTATTTTTATTTTATAGAATTGAGGTGAATATATGAGCTGGAAAGGTTTAGTAGCAGGTCTTGGCGTTGGGTTCGCAGCTGGTTATCTTGTTGCAAACAAAGTACAAGAACAATCCCATATTTCTTCAGAAAAAGCATTGAAAATGGTGAAACAAGCATTAAGTCATAAAGGTGAAATTACTGGCTCTTGGGTACATATGGTTCCAGAGGCATTTGAAAAATATGATGTCGCATACGAAGTTTATCGTGGCGGTCTTACAACAATGTTAGATGATATACAAGAACGATTTGAATTTTTAGTTGATGCTAAAACAGGTACTGTTTTAGAGGTTATAGCAGCATAAAAAGGAGGGTTCCCATTAGGTGAACCTCTTATTTTTTAATTGTGAAAGAAATAAAAGGAGTATCGATGTTAGATGATATTAGAAACCGAATACTTATGCCTAAAGGAAATACGACAAGATGATTTTGATGATTTAAAAATGATGTTGCAAGATCCAGATGTAATGTATGCTTATGAGCACAATTTTTCTGATGCTGATGTTCAATCCTGGTTAGATAGAAATATAAAACGATATAAAGATTTTGGCTTTGGCTTATGGGGGATGTATCTAAAAGAAACTGATGAATTTATAGGAAATGCCGGTTTAAGTATGCAGGATACCGATGTTGAACAGGTCATAGAAATTGGATATTTGTTAAAAAAAGAGTTTTGGCATAAAGGTTACGCAAGTGAAATTACTAAAAGCATTAAAGAATATGCTTTTAATGAATTAGGACTGTCAAAAGTCTATTCAATTATTAAACATGACAATATTGCTTCACAAAAAGTTGCTAAGAAGCTTGGTATGATTAAAGAAAAAGAATTCATGACTAAATATTATAATGGAGATATGCTTCATTATTTATATAGCATATCTAAATAGGAGGCTGCTCCAGCAAATATTCTGGAACAACCTCCTATTTTTATGCTTCTACACTCGTTTTCCGCTCTATCTTTTCTACAATATGTCCTTCCTTATTCCACTTTACTGCACGGTAATACGCGTCATGATAAAACGTAAACCAAGCATCGTTTTCAGCGCCGTACTCCATCCACTTTTTCTTATTTTCAATTGATGTCATTGGATAATCATCGTAGGCCATCACCCATAGTACATTTTGATGTGCGTGCGTCGGCAATAGGTCTGCTAAATGAATCATCGTTTCCCCTTTGCTTTCTAAAGCAATAACTGCATGTCCATCACTATGACCACCTGTATGCGCCATTTTTATTTCATCCGTAATTTCTATTTCTTGCTGGAATGTAGCAACTTGATCTACAATCGGCTCCCAATTTTCCTTCCAATATGTATTGCGCGACCTGATATTTGGGTTCCTCATTTCATTCCATTCTGTTTCGCTTACGTAAACTTTCGCATTCGGAAACGATGGTACAAGGTGATCACCTTCCCATTTCGTTAAACCAGATGCATGATCAAAATGCAGGTGTGTCATTAAGACATACTGAATATCTTCAGGTTTTAAATCTAGTTTTTCTAATGATTTATAAACCGATGACTCTTCTGTTACACCTTGATTTCGCTTCATCTTCTCATTCAATTTACCGTTTCCTATTCCGGAATCAATGAGCATATTACCGTCTTTCGTTTGCAAAAGTAACGGATCTGTTCGTAAATAAATATGATTTGTATCATTATGTTTATATTTACGTGACCAAAGCACTTTCGGTACAACACCAAACATTGCTCCTCCATCTAAATGTGTGTTCCCGCCTTTTAGCCACGTCACTTTTATATCTCCAATTTGTAACTGTTCCATTTTTCATCCCCCTTTCCTTTCAATATTAACATAAAATTCCGATTATTTTAGTTACAAAAAAAACCTATGCATTACTGCATAGGCTCTGTGCGATATTTTGCTTCAACTCGGTAAATACGATGACCTTTACTTGAGAATTTCTCTTCGTATTCTGTCATAATGTTTCCTTCATAATCACTATTATGAAGATCTAGGCTCAGGTAAGTTAATAACATACCATACTCAGCCATACTCATTAGAGAGTATTCAAATAAACCTTGGTTATCTGTTTTGAAATGAATTTCTCCACCTTCTACTAACACTTCTTCATAATTGCGTAAAAATGTTTTATACGTTAGACGACGCTTCGTATGACGATTCTTCGGCCATGGGTCTGAGAAGTTTAAATAAACGCGGTCAATCTCACCTTTTGCAAAGAAAACTGTTAAATCTTCAGCATCTTTATTAATTAACTTTAAGTTCGGTACTTCTTCTTCAATTAATTTATCAAGTGCATCTACAACAACACTTGTGAATTTTTCAATTCCAATATAATTAATATGTGGGTTTGCTTTTGCCATATCGTACATAAAGCGGCCACGACCTGTACCTACTTCAATATGAATTGGTTGCTCATTTCCAAATACTTCTTTCCAGTTACCCGCGCGCTCCTCTGGGTTTCCAATTACGATATGTGAATACTCATTAATTCGATCCATTGCATATGGTTTATGTCTTAAACGCATAGATGTCTCCCTCTCTTTACATAGCTATTTTAAAGGAATAATTCCTTCTCTCTGTTTAATCAATCTCCCAAACAAAAAACCAAGTACGTACGAGCACTCGGTCCGTTTCTTTCAAGTATAAGATGTACCATTTTGATAAAAACTACATACAGCATTAAACATTCCATGACGAAACAGCTTTTTCTCGTACATTTGAAGAGAAAAACAATCGAAAGGATGATCCGTTCATGCCAATTAATCAACAACATCAATTAGAAGTGCTGAAAGATATTTTAGTCAATCACCAAAGTGATTGTTGCGGGACAGTTTCTGAATGCGAGCAATTAGAGCGTCTCATTCAATCGTTACTCGCAAACGATAGTATAAGTAGTGACGCTAAAGCAATGCTAAACGATGTATATTCTTATAGTCAATCGGGTAAATCTTCCTCTAATTTGGACAACCACATTTCCAATAATCAAGAACAACTTACTCAGTGGATTGCTGGAATGGACAATTTTTCTTAAGTATTACTCTGAAGCAAGTAGTTGCTGTAAATATTGATGCCAATATTCAGCTTCTGCTTGCTGTTTTTTTGTTGTGTGCCATTGCATAGACAAAATCGTTTGTGCTATTACATACCATCTCATACGCCTAAGCAGCGATTCATCCATTTCAATATCATAATATTTGAGCCACTCGCTCCATTCGTGGCGCGGAATGTACCAATATAATAACATACCGAGGTCTAGAGCTGGGTCAGCAATTACAGCTCCATCCCAATCAATTAAAAACAACTCATCTTCATCCGACAATAGCCAGTTGTTATGGTTCACATCACAATGGCATACAACGAATTCATTGTATTCAATATCTTTTAATGAATCCATTAAATATTGAAGGCCTTGCTGAATTGTTTCATCATCCCTTATATCTCCTCTTAAAACAAGTTGCAGTTGTTGTAATAACTCTTGTGCGTGAAGCGGCTGCTTCCCAAGTCTTTGAATCATCTGTACAAGCGCTTTAGAAGAGTGTATTTTCTTCAAAAGTTTCGCAACACGTTCTAGTTTCATATCCTCTGGCTCTAGCTTCTGTCCCGGAAGCCATTTTTGAGCAGAAATTACATCACCGTTCGTTACCCTTCTTGTCCAAAGTAATTTTGGAACAATTCCTTCTGCTGACAATACCGCTAAAAAGGGCGATGTATTCCGCTTTAAAAATAACTTCTGTTGTCCGTTTTGCGCAATATACGCATCGCCCGTTACTCCACCAGCCGGTACAAGACTCCACTCTTTTCCTAATAATTGTTCCAACCATTCCATATTCATTACCCGTTAACAAATCCTTATCTTTTATAGTTATGAAAAGAAAAACCGCAACATTTCTACATATGTTGTGGATTCATATATTTTACTGTAAATGAAAAGAAAACTTGGCATAAGCCAAAAACTCTCTATTTTATTTTACAAAACCTGTCATAGAATGACAACTTATCAAAATCGTCACCTTTGTCAATTCTACATTTATTACATTCTCATCGTCAAGTAGCGATTTGTCACATTATCGTCAATATATACGTGCTAATCGGAGCGAGCCTAAGTTCCTTTCCTCTAAATGAAGAAATTGGCTCTATTTTCGCTTGCTTTTCGTTTACTAACACATGCCACGTTTCTTCTTTCGGAAGTTGCACCGTTTTAGCTTCTAAACCGCTATTAAATAAAACTATAATCTCTTTCCACGGTCCAAATGATTCTGCATGCTCTAGGTGATATGCAAGTACTTCTGGAGATGTTTGCAAAAAAGTCATGTGCTTTTTTATAAGGTCTGCGTTTTGTAATCGGAATGCTCTGTGCTCTTTGCGAATCGCAATTAAACCTTTTATATAGTTAACGGTCTCTATCTCTTCCTCTTTTTGATCCCAATCTAATTGATTAATTTCATCATTTGCATTATAACTATTTTCATTTCCTTGCTTCGTACGATAAAACTCTTGCCCAGCATGTAAGAAAGGGATGCCTTGCGAAAGAATCACCATTGCGCTCGCTAGAAGGTGACGTTTTTTCAAAATCTCTTCTGGTTCTTCATTACTCCGCATTAGTTTATCCCACATCGTCATATTGTCATGACATTCTACATAGTTAATGCTTTGCACAGGCTCTAGAAACAGACCTGTTTCTTTCATACTCAAAAGACTTCCCGATGCTATATACTGCAAATGATTACAGTCTACATGCCCACCAAATGCAAAACCACGCTTATTTATATGAAAGGTACTCCCTTTTATCCCATCACGAAATTGATCATTAAATTGCGCAATATGCGGCATTTTCTTTGCGTTATTTAACGTTGCTTTTTCCTCTAGAGGAAGTGGTGTTTGTAGCTCCCACCCTTCTCCTAATAACAATGCATCTCGCTTTATGTTTCGTACTTCTTTTTCTATTATATTCATTGTATCAACATCTAAAATTCCCATTAAGTCGAATCGGAATCCATCAACATTGTATTCAGTAAGCCAATATAAAATAGACTCTACAATAAATTTCCTCATCATTTTCCGTTCAGATGCTATATCATTCCCGACTCCCGTCCCATTAGAAGGCATACCATCTTCACCATGACGAAAATAATATCCTGGGACAAGCTTTTCAAATGATGATAGCTCTCTTTCATACACATGATTGTATACAACATCTATAATCACCCTAATGCCGTGCTCATGAAATGTTTCAATTAGTTGCTTACACTCTACTATCCTGTTATACGGGTCAGAAGGGTTTGTAGCATAAAATCCCGTAGGCGCATTGTAATATAATGGATTGTAACCCCAATTATATGCAGAAGAAGGATTCGCCTCATCTACACCACCGAAACAATATAAAGGCAATAATTCAACATGTGTAACACCCAAATCTTTTATATGAGACAAGCCTGTTAACGTCCCATTTCGCCCTGTTGTCCCTTCTTCCATTAGCCCTTTATATGTTCCTTTTTTACTCACTCCACTGCCCTTATGAATAGTGGCATCACGAATATGCAGTTCATACAGTATGGCATCTGTCATTGCGTGTAATGGTGGTAATTGCTCTCGTCTTGTTACATTTGTCTTTTCCAAATCGATAACAACGCCGTACTTCCCATTTACAGTCACTGACTTTGCGTAAGGATCCACTGCTTCATTCCATATTAAATTAATACAAACAAGAAATGTATACTTTTCTTCAGCTAAATTACCTTGTAATGTATGAGTCCAAACCCCACTTTCTCCTCTATACATTTCATGATCGGTATATTCTTTATCACTTTTATAAATCCTTACTTTCGCAAGCCTCGCAGTTGGAGCCCATACTTTAAATGTCGTTGCTTCTTTTTGATAAACAGCCCCTAAATCTGTACCTTCGTAATAATACTTTTCATCGAAAATCGCTGTTCTTATGACAGCACCTATTTGTAAATCTGTTTCTTCATTCCGTTCATCTCGTACTGTATAATACTTCCCCACATCTAGCGGCTCTTCTATAAAGCACTCATACTTCGTTGCATCCGGAAGCGCAATTGTATGAGCAATCGGTAAATCTTTCACGTTACTTCCTTCTTGCAAACGAAATGTCCGGCTTGTTCCATACGCATGTGGGAGCAAAATTGTAATTTTATTCATTTCATCTAAATAGGCATCAAATGGACGTTTTACTTTCAACATAAAAAAATCACCATCATTCTTAAAGTTAAAATAAAGTGAAACTTTAATCAGCGTGAAAGCTTTACCCCACTGATTATTAGCCTTCACCAATTGGGCCTTTATGGGCAGTTGATCTCCCACCTAACTTCTTTGCTTGATCCTAATTTTAAGTTAGGAGTCTTACTGCCCGCAAATAGAGGGATGAAACGAGCTGCAAATGATAAGACTTTTCTTATCATCGAAGCCCTATACAGTAACTCATTATTCTCTATAGTATATTCACCTGTATAAAAAACGTTTTCATACATTCTATTTTTGTAATTTTATTTCAGCAATCGCTTTATACTTCGGTGTCTCCTTCACGTGAGATTCGTATAAAGTAATCGTATCCGCTTGAAATGATATTTCAGGTACTTCCTTTATATGTTCTAAATCAAACTTCTCTTCTCCTACCCATTTACGAGCAACAGTAATATGCGGATGATACGGGCGCGCTTCTAAAGAAAATCCATTCCCTTCACACATAGCGTGCACTTGCTTTTGTAATTGAAGCAAATCGTAATTCTCGCTTACCTTCGACCAAAAAATACGCGGCCTATCTTCCATACCGAACGTAGAAAATCCTTGTAATGTGAACGCTAGTTCTTGCGTTTCTGTAAGGGTTTGTAATCCATTCTTTATTCCTTCTAATTGTTCCTCTGTTGCACTACCTAAAAATGAAAGGGTAATATGGTAGTCTTCTTTATGTACCCATGAACGAAATGGTAATTCCTCCTGCATTTCCTCTTTATAGTTAGACAGCACTTCTTTTATATGATTCGGTAACGTAATCGCGACAAAATAATGCGGCTCCATGTACATCTTCTCCTTCTTTCTATTGTTGCTTTTCTTTCTTATCTCATTCAATTAAATAGAATCAAACTTCCCTACAAGTCTAACCAAGTTAGGGTCGCGTTAATAAAATGAAACTTTAATCAGTGGGGGTTTTGTCCATCCCCTACTGATTATCAGCCCTCACCAATCGGGCTTTTACGGGCAGTTGATCCCCACCTAACTTCTTCGCTTTCGCTAAATTTTAAAGTGGGGGTCTTACTGCCCGTTAATGCGGGATAAATGAAATTATATCGACTTAACAACTAAATACGATAAGAAAAGCAACCTATACGTAACAGAAAACCGTCCCAAAATATGTATCGGGACGGCCTCTTCTTATTTATATATCCATTACTTCGCTAATTCATGAATTGCTTGCGCGTAAATTGCTGTTGCTTTTAATAAGTCTTCAATTTCAATGTATTCGTCTTTTTGATGCGCAAGTTCTTCTTTTCCAGGGAACAACGGACCAAACGCAACGCCAGCTTTCAATGAACGAGCGTAAGTACCACCGCCGATTGCTAATAGTTCTGCTTTTTCTCCTGTTTGTTCTTCATATACGCGCTGCAACGTACGAATTAACACGTGGTCTTTATCAACATGATGCGGGCGAGAGTTTGAATAATCCGCCACTTTAAATCCATGATTACCAACGTATTCTTTTAACTTTGCAATCATTTCGTCAAAGTTAGTCGTAACCGGGTAACGTACATTTAATCCTAAATTACCACCATTCTCTTTCGTATAAGAAAGGCGACCAACATTCACAGTTAACGGTCCGCTAATATCGTCTTTATAAGAAATACCAGCTTTCTCTCCTAAAATATCTCCTGTAAATGTTTCTGTTACAAACGATGCAAACGAAGACCCTTTTCCATCAAGAGCAACTGTAGTTAAGAAGTTTGCCAGTAATAAACCTGCATTCTCACCCTTCTCTGGAGTAGATCCGTGAGCTGAAATCCCTTTAATTTGCAACGTCACCGTATTACCTTCTACAATTGCTTCACCTATTTTTTTAGCAGTTTGTAAATACTCTTCATATGCTACTGTAAGTGCATTTACATCTTCTCCTGTAATAATCGCTTCTGCAAAATCAGGAACCATATTTAAACGGCGACCTGATTCAAATGAAACAAGTTCATATGTACCTTTCTTTTCTTCACTACCACTTTGCACAACTTGTATATCAGAAATTCCTTTTTCTGCATTAATAATTGGAAAATCTGCGTCTGGCGCAAAACCGATTGTTGGCATTTCTTCGTTTTTAAAATAGTGATCTACACATTTCCAATTGCTTTCCTCATCTGTTCCTAAAATCATGCGAACGCGTTTTGAAAGAGGCAAACCTAATTCTTTCACAATTTTCATCGCATAATAAGCTGCCATCGTTGGGCCTTTATCGTCAATTGCACCACGTGCAAAAATCTTTCCATCGCGAATATCTGCACTATATGCCGGAGTCGTCCAGCCATCTCCTTCTGGCACAACATCAACGTGACAAAGAATACCTACTAACTCTTCTCCTTGTCCCATTTCAAGATGACCTGCATACCCTTCTAAATTTTTAGAAGCAAAACCTTCAGTTTCTCCTTTATGTAACATGAAAGATAAAGCTTTTTCTACACCTTCACCGAATGGTGCGCCCTCTTTCGCTGATTCTTCTTCCCATACACTTTTAATTTGTAAAAATTGTTGTGTATCACAAATTAAATCATCTTTTCGTTTTGCAACTTCTTCTGTCCAATTAATCGCTGACATCACGCATCCATCCTTCACTATATTGTTTCTTTCATCATAACAAACCGAAATCTCTTATGCCATATACGAAACTTAAATACCTAACAATTGTAATATTTCAGATATTTCTTATTAGTTTTTCTTTTATTTTTCTAAAAAAATTTGCAGGAATTTGGCGTTTTACGTAGAATTTTATGTGTTAGTTGACTGACCATATATACAATGTCAACTACCAATATTTTTCTATATGAATATTTGTTAAATTTCTGTAAAATTTAAGTAGATTAAAGCATGAATTTTATCATGTAGAGTACAATGGTAGTAACGACCTTCTTTCCTGAATGGGGTCAAAAAAACTAGTAGAGGAGTGGTTTTCTCTTGAAACCTACAACTACTCGTATGCTAACACGCATTAAATCAATTTATATGTACATCAATGAAAACGGAACGGTAACGACGAAAGACCTTGTAGATGAGTTCGGGATCACACCGCGAACGATACAACGTGATCTAAATGTGTTGCAGTTTAATGAACTCGTGTATAGCCCTTGCCGCGGTAAGTGGACAACAACAGGAAAGAAAGTGAGAATGACCTCATAATGAACAAATAATTGTATGTAAATAAATACATACCCCTTTCTAACTCGTTAGAAAGGGGTCTTTTCTGCGCCAAAAACAGCACTATTTCTCAGTATCTACTTGATATGTTTTTAACATTTCTACTTCTTCATCTGATAGCTCTCGGTATTGTCCAAGTTCTAGCTCTTCATCTAATACTAATGGTCCCATCTCTGTTCTCTTTAGGTAGACTACTTTTTTCCCTACCGCTTCAAACATACGCTTCACTTGATGGAACTTTCCTTCTGTAATTACAAGCTCGATTTCAGAAATCTCATCGCTTTTTAATATTGTAAGTGCACCTGGCTTTGTTTCATAGCCATCATCTAAAATAACACCTTTAGCAAACTCTTTTACATCCTCTTCTGTTACTACTCCTGCAACGTGTGCATAATATTTTTTCGGCACATGCTTTTTCGGAGATAACAATTGATGTGATAACTTCCCGTCATTTGTTATCAATAAGAAACCTTCCGTATCAATATCAAGTCGTCCAACTGGGAACGGATCAAAGATTGCGTCTTCTAACTCTAATAAATCTATTACCGTTTCATGATTATCATCTTCTGTCGCTGAAATAACGCCTTGTGGTTTATGCAACATTAAATAAACAAACTCTTTATATTCCACAACTTCTCCGTGAATCATAACTTCTTGTTCTTCTACATTTACATGAACCTTCGCATCTTTCACTGGCGTTCCATCAATTTTTACAACGCCGTCTTTCAATAATTTCTTTACTTCTTTTCTACTTCCATATCCCATATTTGCTAATAATTTATCTAATCTCACGTTTTTCACCTTCTTTGTTTATCATAGAAAAGGGGACGTAATTACGCCCCTTTTGATTTCAACTTTATTTTGAATCTATTGCCAAGTTTACGTTGGATTTTCTCTAACGCTTCTCCGCCAAATACTCGTTCAAGTACTCCTGTGCGAATTGCTAACAATCCATACACAAGACCACCAATACCTGCACAAACCACAACTGTAATAAGAGCACCCATTCGGCCATCAGGTGAGATCATGAAGGACAGAGTCCATTGTGATAACTTTACAGCAATGACCATTACAAGTGTTAATACTGCAATTTGGAAAGTTCTCTTATATACAACACCAAATGAATAGTGTACATGTTTTTTGATTTGTCGATTCGTATACCATACTGAAGCTAAGAATCCGACTGCAGTTGCTAAAATCGCTCCAACTGTACCGAAATAACGAATAAAGATTACGTTACATACGAATTTCAAAATAACACCCATAATAAGCGCGACAATCGCATGTTTTTGTTGATTGATCCCTTGCAGAATTGCTGCTGTTACTGTAAATAAAGCGAATAACAACGCAACCGGTGCATACCACATTAATACTTGTCCACCTAGTGGATCTGAATCATAGAACGCAGTATAAATTGGATATGCAAGTGTTGAAATACCGACAACTGCTGGCAATGTTAAGAACATATTTGCCTGGAATGTTTGTGTAATTTGTAACTTTAAATAGCGGTATTGTTTTTCAGTAAATGATTTTGTAATCGCTGGTACAAGCGTTAAACTAAACGCTGTTGCAAGCGATACAGGAATCATAATTAATTTATGCGTCCACATTGTGAAAATACCAAGCGCTCGCTCTGCGATATCACCTTGGCCAATCGCTTGCATAATTGAGTTAAATGTCAATGTATCAATTTGTTGATATAAAGGAATTGTTAACCCAATTACAACGTAAGGAATCGCATATGCAAATAATTCTTTAAATAATTGAACCGTACTCACTGTCGATTCTGGTACAGTTTGTTCAATTAAATATTGATCCAAATGTTTTTTACGTTTTAACCAGTACCAAATGAGTACACCGAGCGCTCCAACTGCTGAAACGAACGCAGCAAATGTCGCTACCCCAACTGCTGTTGCAACTGTACCGCCAAGTACTTTAATAACGATAAAACTACCCGCTAATAAAAAGACGATACGAATAATTTGTTCAATAATTTGCGAAACAGTAGTCGGTCCCATCGATTGGTGACCTTGGAAATAACCACGAATTAAACTCGCTGCGGGTACAACAATAAGTGCAAAACTTACAAGACGAATAATCGTCGTAACTTCTTCTACATTACTGTGTATACTTTGTTTACCAAGCATTGCTTCTGCAAACAGTGGCGCTGTCATGTATAGAACTAGGAACGAAAGAACTCCTGTTACTATCATCATAACCATTCCCGAACGGAACATTCTCCGGCTCGTTTTATAATCGCCAAGCGCATTATATTTGGAAACAAATTTGGAAACAGCAAGCGGCACCCCTGCCGTTGCAATACTTAAAAAGATCGTATATGGAATGTATCCATATGTATAGAGCGTTCCGCCTTCTGTACCTACTAATGCATGAAACGGAAAGACGTAAATCATGCCTAAGAACTTTACTAAAAATGTCCCTAACGTAACAATAAGCGTTCCGCGCAGAAATTTCGAATCGGACATACAAAAATCCTCCTACATCTACATAAAGTGAAACTTTAATCAGTGTGGGTGTTCTTCCCCACTGATTATTAGTTGAACTATTCGAGCATTTATGAGCTACCAAATTCCCTTTTTATTTCTCTTACATCTTAAGGTTTTTGTCTTATTGCCCACAAATAGCAGGATAGTGCTGAACTCTAACTTTTGTATTGTACCACAATTCTCTCCTTAAGCAGTACTTCACTCTATTTTTCTTTTAAGGGAAAACATGCTATTCTTTTAGGCAGGAAATGTAGAAAATGAGGTCGATATATTATGCATTATGATGTTATTGTCATCGGCGGCGGGCCTTCTGGGCTAATGGCTGCAATCGGTGCTGCAGAAGAAGGCGCAAGTGTCTTACTTCTTGATAAAGGAAATAAACTAGGGCGTAAACTTGCGATTTCTGGTGGTGGTCGTTGTAACGTAACGAACCGTCTACCACTTGATGAGATCGTTAAACATATACCAGGAAACGGTCGCTTCTTATACAGCGCTTTTTCTATTTTCAATAATGAAGATATTATTACATTCTTCGAAAAGCTTGGCGTGCAACTAAAAGAAGAAGATCATGGTCGCATGTTCCCTGTATCAAATAAAGCACAATCAGTAGTAGACGCACTTTTAACACGATTAAAAGACTTAGGTGTAAAAATCCGTACGAATACACCCGTTGAAACAATTGAATATGAGAACGGTCAAACGAAAGCAGTCGTACTGCAAACTGGCGAAGTGTTAGAAACGAATCATGTCGTTATCGCTGTTGGCGGAAAATCCGTTCCTCAAACTGGCTCTACTGGAGACGGATACGCTTGGGCTGAAAAAGCTGGGCATACAATTACAGAGCTATTCCCAACAGAAGTACCAATCCTTTCAAACGAACCATTTATTCGTGATCGCTCCTTACAAGGTCTTGCTTTACGCGATGTTAACTTAAGCGTATTAAACCCGAAAGGAAAAGCTATCATTTCTCACAAAATGGACATGCTCTTCACTCATTTCGGCCTATCTGGTCCTGCCGCTCTTCGTTGTAGCCAATTCGTCGTGAAAGCACTGAAAAAGTTTAAAACGAATACGATTCAAATGAGTATCGATGCATTGCCAGAAGAAAATAGTGAACAACTATTCCAGCGCATGCTGAAACAAATGAAAGAAGATCCGAAAAAAGGGATTAAAAATGTATTAAAAGGTTATGTTCCTGAACGTTACTTCCTATTCTTATTAGAAAAGAATGAAATTGATGGCAGCGAACAAGCTGGACAAGTTTCTCACGAGAAAATTCGTGCACTTGTGAAAGACTTTAAAGAGTTTACTGTGAATGTAAATGGTACGCAGTCAATTGAAAAAGCATTCGTTACTGGCGGCGGTGTATCCGTTAAAGAAATTAACCCGAAAGAAATGTCTTCTAAATTCACGAACGGCGTATATTTCTGCGGAGAAGTTCTTGATATTCATGGTTATACTGGCGGCTATAATATTACATCTGCTCTCGTTACTGGTAGAATTGCCGGAACAACGGCTGGAGAAAACGCGAAAATGCAATATTAAAAAAGAAACAGGGCTTCCTGTTTCTTTTTTTAGGTATATGAAATTATATCAGTGATTCTACAATTATATCGGCGATTCCTCGAATATATCAGCGTTTCTACAACATATATCGGCGTTTTCTTAAATATATCAACTTACCGACAAAGAACGACAAATATACGCTCCTCCTAACTTCCCATTGCTTTTTTGTTGCTTTATATACCTTAGTACCTTTATATTTTATATTGTTGAATATTTGAAAAAGGGTAAGGGGAAAAAATATGAGAAAAAAAGTCATGATGTCTTTAATGCTAATGACGTTTCTTTCTGCGGTAGAAGGAACGATTGTTAGTACAGCGATCCCTCGTATAACGAGTGATTTGTCAGGCGTCGAACTTGTTAGTTGGGTATATGCAATTTATATGCTTGCAACAGCTGTTTCGACTCCAATATACGGAAAGTTAGCTGATTTATTCGGCCGTAAAAAAGTTTTACTCATCGGAGCTACAATCTTCTTAATCGGTTCTGCGCTTTGCGGAGTCGTTACATCAATGGAACAATTAATCTTCTTCCGTGCTCTTCAAGGTATAGGTGCTGGTGCTGTTATGCCGATCACAATGACGATTATTGGAGACTTATATAGCGAAGCGAGAGACCGCGCGAAAGCACAAGGTTGGATGAGTGCCGTTTGGGGTGTATCGGGTGTTATCGGACCGTTAGTCGGTGGATTTTTAGTTGATTCTCTATCTTGGCGTTATATTTTCTTCTTAAACGTCCCATTTGGAATTATCGCTTGCTTAATGATCGCCATTTACTACAAAGAATCTATTAAGCCCGCTAAACACCATATCGACTATCTTGGTGCAACAGTCTTCTCATTAAGTACGATCGCTCTACTATATGCATTATTAACAGGTAGCAGTAAGCAAAACTGGGGCGACATAACAATTATCGGCCTATTAATCTTTGCCGTCGTTTCATTCATTATTTTCTTATTCATCGAGAAAAAATCTCCGGAACCATTAATTCCGCTAGCACTTTTCTCTAACCGTACATTATCTACAATAAACATATTAACGCTCATTGCTGGCGCAATGATCATTAGTATTACAATGTACCTTCCAATTTGGAGCCAAGGTGTATTAGGAAAAAATGCGACAGAAGCCGGACTTATTTTAATGCCAATCCCTGTTATGTGGACATTTGGCGCTATTTTCTCTGGTAACTTAGTAGGCAAATTAAAAACGAAACAAATCATTTTACTTGGAGCTAGCATTTTATCAGTCGCTACGTTCTTATTATTTACATTATCAACAAATTCACCATCGTTCCTTATCTATGTAGCAGTCGGATTATTCGGATTAGGAATGGGGCTTGTGACACCTATTTATATGGTAACAATTCAAGCAGCCGTACCAGCTCATACACGCGGAACAGCCGTTGGTTTAAACACATTTATTAATACATTTAGTCAAACGTTAGGTGCTGCAATCTTTGGCACAATCTTTAATACGATGATTCATGCACGCGGTATTCAAAACCTTGATCTTGTATCTGGTGGCGGACACGGAGGAACTACAGCAAACGTAGTAACCGAATCGCAAGAGGCATTAGCATCAAGTGTACACGTCATTTATATGAGTACTTTCGTATTAGCAGTATTTACACTAATTATCGCTTGGATTTTATTAAAACCAGCTACTCAAACAAGTGAGCAATAATAAAGAGGATGACCATTTTGGTCATCCTCTTTTTACTCTTCATTCTCCACAATATGTTTCAGCATAGATAATTTATTATCCCAAAAACGTTCATAATATGAGAGCCACTGTTGTAATTCCTCTAATGGTTCTGGATGCAAACGATATATCTTCTCTCTTCCGCTTTTTCTTCCGCTTACTAAATTCGCTTCCGAAAGAATATGAAGGTGCTTTACAACCGCAGTACGACTCATCGGAAAATGATCCGTTATTTTGGAAATCGGTAACTCTTTATCACTTAATAACCGTATTACTTCTCGGCGGGTTGGATCAGCAATTGCTTGAAATACATCATATTTCGCTGCTGATGAAGACACTTAGCCTTCAACAACCTTTTTCAGTTTTTCATTTACAATCGCTACCCAGCCGCCACTCATTCTATCGCGAATAATAGAGCTCTTCGCATTCGCTTTCGGAAGAATTTCATCAGGATGTTTCCAGCCGCCGTGAATTAACGTAAATTCTGTTTTATTATCTCCTAGGTCTTTCAGATTAAATGAAACGACCCAGCCATCTGTATCCCATGAGAAAGATAGATGGTTTGGTTCATCAATTTCTAACACTTTACATGGTGATGGGCCAAATGGTGATTGCACATGAAATTCATGCCCTACCTCTAATACAAAATCATTCGGCATAAACCATGACGCAATCCCTTCTGCAGTTGATACTACATTCCATACTTTTTGCATAGACGCGTTAAAAACGATCGTTTGTTTAATATCAGTTAATGTATTTTGTTGTTCCATTTTCATTCTCCTTTATTCGGCAATTAAATATAACACCTTTTGGTTATACTTCAATGATATAACACCTTTTGGTTTCATGTCAACGCTAGTTATTTTTTACTGTTGAGAAATTCTCAACATTTTTTCAACAGGACAAACACCCTCTGAGCATTCCCTCATAATATACTCACAAAGGCAACAAAAAATAAAAACTTCTCTCAACATGAAACTCCATCATTTATCTTGAAAGAAGTGCCTTACGTATATCATGCGTATTTCGTCTCTCCTCCTTCCCTCAGGGACACTACGCGAGATATGAAAAATCAGAAGGAATATGCCCACCATTTGAGTAGGTAGTTATTTCTCTTCTCCTCAACATTTCCTTAGGAGCGAAATGACTACCAACTCACTTTTTTCAAACAAAAATAAAAAGGGGATGAAAGCTATGTTCTATTGCATTAATTGCTCTGACATTCACCATGAAAAACATCCGAATGATAAAGTATTCAAAAACGGTTTTTATATCGATCCATTTTTAGGTGATCGTTATCACCTTGGTATGTGTACAGATGCCCAAAACCATGAAACAGGGGAGCCTCTTTTAGCGAAAAAGAAATTAGGCACAACTCAATCTATTATGAACGTATTACCGACACATGTTGTCCCAACATAAAACATAAAAAAGAGCTGGCTCACCCAGCTCTTTTTTATGCTTTATAAACGATCATTGCTGAAAAACAATAAATTTGGTTTTCGTCATCATTAATGGAAACACCGACTTGGTACTTAATATCTACAAAATTACTATCATCAATCTTTTTCAAAAAAACATTTACAGCGTCTTCTAAGTCTTTTTCGTGACTTTCATCAAACACTTTCACACGAATCATGTTAACACCATCCTAGATCGCAGCCCTCCGCCGCTTGATTATTGCCACGGTGCGTATCTATGATGCGATAAAATTTTCCGTCTTCATATATATATCCGTCTTCTAACACATATTGTTTACCTTCAGTATAGACATAAAACTTACCTATCATAAATTTACTCGTATATAATTCCAAATAATCCGGTCTAAATTTAGCTACAACTTTATTTGTAATATCAATTCTTATTGTGCGCCCCACCTTCTCTCCCTCCCTTGCAAAGAACGGATTTAGGTATATTGTATTAGCGATTTTACATTTTATGCTTAAAAATAAGTGGATATGCCTTCTTTCTTCGTCTGTACTATTTTTCAAAAAAATCATCAATAAATAAGAGCAAAAAAACATATAAAAAAAAAAGAGTTTTTACTTATTGACTATAATATCAACATTATGGTATTATATAAAATTTGACATTTTCACTCACTTGTGCTATCATTAAAAGTGGTTACCACATATGGAGGTGGATGATTTGTTTCAAATTGGCGATAAAATCGTTTATCCAATGAACGGCGCAGGAGTCATCGAAGCCATTGAAGAGAAAGAAATATTAGGAACAACACGTCAATATTGTGTGATACGTATCATTAGTAAAGACATGCAAATAATGCTTCCTATGGATCAATTACAAAAATCAGGTATTCGTTATATCGTAGATAAAGGTACATTAGATGTTATACTTCTTGAATTTCAAAACGGGGAATCAGACACATCACTTTCCTGGAAACAGAGATATACAATGAATATGGAAAAAATGAAAAACGGCAATCTGCAAGATAGCGCAGAAGTTGTTCGCGATTTACTTCGCCGTAATAAAGAGAGAGCATTAAATGCGAGCGAAAAACAAATGCTAGATAATGCACGCAAAATGATGATTAGCGAAGTTGCACTTGTGCAAAATGTTTCTGAACATCAAGCAACAGAATTTCTTCAAGATACAATTAATCATTAAATTTAAAATAGCCGACCGCTATTTTTTTTGCAGAAAAAAGGACAAAGAGATAAACCTCTTTGTCCTTTTATATTACCCGCGACCTGCTTGAAACGACGGGTATAAAGTCATTCCACCATCTGCAAATAACGTAATTCCAGTTACGTAACTCGCTTCTGATGAAGCGAGCCACGTTGCGACTGCTGCAATTTCTTCCGGCTTTCCAATGTAGCCCATCGGTATCATACTTTCTACGTCAGCACGTTTTTTAGGATCAGCAAACTTTTCTGCATTAATTGGCGTATTTATTGCACCTGGCCCAATATTATTTACTCGAATACCTTTTGGTGCATATTCTAACGCTAACGTTTCTGTCATCAGTTTAATACCACCCTTACTCGCCGCATAGTGCACGAATAGTGGCCACGGAATTTTCTCATGAACACTCGACATATTAATAACAGAACCTTTAATATCATGTTCTACAAAATATTTAATCGCTTCACGGCTTCCTAAAAAAGCACCTGTTAAATTTGTATTGATTACTTTATTCCAATCCTCTAACGGCATTTCATGCGACGGGACCGCGTTTTCTATCCCTGCATTATTAATCATAACGTCAAGCGTACCAAACTCTTTCACAGCAGATTGAATGAGGTTCACGACATCAGATTCAACTGTCACATCACCTTTTACAGCAATCGCTTCTCCGCCTACTTTTTTAATTTCTTCTAATACATCATGCGCTTCTGACTCTCGTGAGCGATAGTTAATTACTACTTTTGCTTTCTCCTTAGCAAACCGTACTCCCATTGCTCTTCCAAGACCAGTTGCTGATCCTGTAATAACGACAACTTTTCCTGCTAAATCACTATACATTTCAATACCCCCTTTAACTTTTTGCAACACCTAACATTATTCCGGCTGCGATAATAAAAACGATACCGACAACAATCCCCGTTAATTGGCGTTTCGTTTTTCTTTCACCTAATATAAGAATCCCGCCAAGCGTTGAAATAATAATTCCCATTTGCGATAGCGAAAAACTTGTTGCCACTCCAACACGCGGCTGCGAAATGAATAAAAACATATTTCCAGCTGCCCAAATTAATCCTGGGATAATATTTCGTAGTGCATATTTATTAAATGGATGATGTTTAAACGTAAGCAAAACGCCCCCTAACACCATACCAACTGCTTGTGGCAATAAAGCTGACCAACCATCTACGTTAAATAGCCTAATCACTACTACGTAAACTAAATAACCGACTGTTGAAATCAATAAAATGATAATGCCCCTTTTAAAATTCCCGGCCTGCTCTGCACTCTTTTCTTCTTCACTTTGAAGTGATGTTAAAATAACACCGATAATAATACAAACGAGAGCCAAAACACCAAGGACGACTGATATAGTCGTGGACCACTCATGAAATACGATGACTCCAAATAAAGTCGTCGCAACTAATTGCAGTCCTGTTGAAATGGGCATCGTTCTCGAAACGCCCATTAAATCAATACTTTTTAATTGATTCGCCTGACCAAGTGCCCAAAATAAACCTGACACAATTCCAACTCCAATAACAGTAGGAGTTAATACTGGCTTCATAAAAATATAAACAACAATCGAGAAAATAAGTGCCCCAAACGTTGTACCGAGCGTTTGACTATACGGTCCCCCGCCCAGTTTCACGTTAAATAGCACAATACTTCCCCAAAATATAGCCGGTAAAATCGCTAAAAGTATGTCCATCGCTCATTACCTTTCTTTACTAAATGTCATAAGTTATCACTCTGAATCATTAGAGTGAGCTTTTATTTTTTCTTTTTCCCGTTCACAAACTTTTTCTGCAATAGCACCAGAAACATTCTTTTCTCGCTCCACCTTCTTTATTTTTACGTGATCTAAATAATCTTCCAAAATAAGTGTAACTTTATCATTCGGCGGATTATGTGCACCTTGGAACGTAAGAAATTGTAGCGTAATTTCAAATCTAGGAACGAACTCACCGTTCTTACCGAGACGTTTTATATTTATAACGGAAGCACATTCATACTGATCTTCTGTCACTTGTCTAATAACTGAATAGTACCTATTTGATAATGCACTCTCTAACAGCTGCTCCCTCGATTCTTTCGCAAAAGAATCACTTGGAGAAGAGAAAAAGATTGCACATAGCATTGTAATAACTACACATATTTTTTTCATAACACCCTCCTTGTTCTATAAGTTAGTGTTCGCAAAACTTCCATAAAAAAACGACTTCCCTATGTAGGAAAGTCGTTTTAATGAATCCAATATTAACCACCGCTCACTGGTGGGATTAGTGCAACAACATCACCATCTCGGATCGTATCATCTTCATTCGCATATTCTTCATTAATCGCAACCATAGTTGATGCTGTCACTGGTACATTATATTCTTTAGCAACAACATCTTTTAACTCTGCAACCGTAATATTTTCTTTCTCTATTTGTAATTCACTTGTTCCTGCTTCCTCTTGCAAGTGCGCAAATAATAATACTCGAATCATACTTACAGCTCCTTCCCAGGCTCCCCTGCCGGATATGGCGTTTTTTCTAATTGATCACCAATCCATGAGTCTCCATCTTCCCAAAACTCCTTTTTCCAAATCGGAACAATTTGTTTTATACGTTCCATAATGTATTCATTCGCCTCATAGGCCGCTTTACGATGCGGTGTTGAAACAGCAACAACAACCGCGATATCAGAAATTTGCAGTGTACCGATGCGATGTGTAATCGCAACGTGTGTACCTGGCCACTTCTCTTTCACTTCTGAGCCAATTTTCTCTAGCATCTTTTCTGCCATCGTTTTATAAGCGACATATTCTAAGTATAATGTACGACGCCCTTTCGTAAACTCCCTAACCGTTCCAATAAATGTTGTAACAGCACCGCATTCGCGGCGAATAACCTTCTTTGCTACCTCTTCAATCGAGATTTCTGTATCAATTACTTCATAATACGTATTTGTCATTTCGTACTCCTTACCGTTTGTATAAACCAGTCTATATACAACTCTTCTTCTGTTATATGAAATACTTTATATTCTTCTCGTAAGTTTGCAGGTGCATCATGCCACGTAATAACCGCTACTATATTTTCTACTTTATGTAAAAGTTCAACGTCTTCCGCAGAACGAAGTAATACTACTTTCGGATAGCTCTCTTTTTTATAGCCCTCTATTAAAATTGTATCCACTTCAAAAAACTCATATAAGCGAATAATTTCTTGCAAGGACCATTCCTCTCTTAATGACGACAGTGAAAGTAATCCAGCGCCTTCTACACTACTGACAACAGCCCCAGCCTTTCGGTGCCTTTCACTATCTTTTTGCGCTACTTCTGGAAAACCTCCGTGCCCGTGATGCTTAATTGTAGCAACTTTCATGTTTCGTTCAGCTAATGCATACACAATTTTCTCAACGAGCGTTGTTTTCCCGCTATTTTGATATCCTACTATTTGTAAGATTGAAGGGGCTTTGCCCATGGCCAATCACATCCCTCGTCGTGCTCTAACAATAATACAGATACTTTCATCCCTGCCTCAAATCCTCTCGTTCCTCCAGGCAACACAATAAAAGCATTCGCATCGGCGAGTGAAGAGACCGCACTCGATTTATCTAAACCGACCGGCATCGCTTGTAATGCCCCGTCCACGATTGTCACGTTTGCTCTTACAAAACGAGTAAACGGATTTGGCTTCGGAAAATCTTTTTGTAAAATAGCATCTGCTCTATATACGTGGGGTTCTTTCGCATACAAATATGTTTTTATAACCGGATGCACAAATAGCTCAAAGCCTACGTAGCAAGCTGACGGATTTCCTGATAAACCGAAAAGTAACTTTCCATCAACTTCAGCTACTGTCGTTACACTTCCTGGTCTCATCGCTATTTTATTAAAGAGTACATTCGCCTGTAATCTTTCATAAATAGCTGGCAAGTAGTCATAATCTCCTACCGACACACCGCCTGTTGTAATTAAAATATCAACCTCATTCATCGCTGATTGAACAGCTGCAAAGCATGCATCTAACTCGTCAGCAAGTTGGCCATAATAACGCACTTTCCCTCCGACTTTCATAATTTGAGCGGCAATCATATACGAGTTACTATTTCTAATTTTCCCCGGCTGTAACGACTCGTGTACCTCTAACAGTTCACTTCCTGTCGTCACAATACCAACAACAGGCTGTTTTACAACCTTCACAGTACTATATCCAAACGTCGCTAATAAGGCGGCAACACCTGGATTAATTGCAACACCTTTCTGAACGAGAACTTGATTTTTCTTTATATCTTCTCCTTTAAATGACACATTGTCACCACTATGAAAAGGACGCTTTACCTTCATATATGTTTTTCCGTTCTTCTCAAAACCTTCCGTCAACTCTAGCATTACGACTGCATTACAATCCTCTGGAATAGCTGCTCCTGTCATAATACGAACCGCCTGAAAATGTCCTACTTCTTCTGTAAAAACAGATCCTGCCCCGATTTCTCCTATTACTTCAAACTCAATCGCATTCTCTTGATGTGCTTCTTTCGTATCTTCTGCTCGAATCGCGAAACCATCGTAAGGAGAACGATCGAAATGAGGAACGTCATGATCAGAGATAACATCCTCCCCAAGAATTCTCCCGTAACTTTCCGTAATAGAAACCTCTTCTACTTCACCATTTTTCGCATATTCCATTACTCTCTCTACTGCCTCAGCAACTTGAATTGGAATTCGTTTTTCTATCATCGTTTCTCACCTCATATTTGCAATTTTTTTTATCTCGATTAAACTTTATATATTAAATAGAAATTAACTTCAAGGAGGAATTCCATGTCTTCATTTACACACTTTAATGACCAAGGACGCGCGAAGATGGTTGATATAAGTGACAAAAAAGCAACCGTCCGAACAGCAATTGCGTGCTCGAGCATTGTCGTTACAAAAGAAATTTACGATAAAATCTCTCACAATGAAATTGGGAAAGGTGACGTATTAGCAGTTGCACAAATCGCAGGTATTATGGCTGCGAAACGCACTTCTGATATTATCCCAATGTGCCATCCTTTATTATTAAAAGGTGTTGACGTTTCTTTCGATTGGAAACAATCCGAAGAACAATATCGATTACTTATTGAAGTAAAAGTTAAAACAGAAGGTAGCACCGGTGTTGAAATGGAAGCTTTAACAGCCGCTTCCGCTACAGCTCTTACTGTGTACGATATGTGCAAAGCTGTTGATAAAGGTATGATTATTGGCGAAACTTACTTATTTGAAAAAACAGGTGGAAAAAGTGGAGATTATACGAGAAAGTCTTAATCTTCTTTCCGTTGAACCTAAAGGGCTCCCTTTAGGTTCAACCTATATATCTTGTATATAAGCGTTTTGCTATATTTATATCATTCGTCCCATGAATGAACGCCCTGCCATCTGTAAATAAAACAAAACGAAATTCCTCCACCGGAAATGATAATAAATACGGAGTAGCTTTTACATCCACACTTCTTTGTAAGCGCTTTTTAATTTCTTCTAAATTAAATTCATTCCGCACACCTGGACGGATTTGTACTGTATTTCGGCCACATAACACTTCTGTTTTTGTTTGTGCTTCAAATGTTAAACTCGGATATGTACGTAATCTTCCGCAAGATAAACATGTGTCTTTTTTCTGCCTATTCACTTTAAATGCCATCTGTTGATTATTCCAAAGATCAAACGATAACATCGTTTCGCGAAGTGCCCCATAGTCTTCTACTAATATTTTCAGCGCTTCCGTTATTTGATGCGCAACTACTAATTGTACTGCGGGCTGTATAATACCAGCCGTATCACATGTTGCCCCGCCCGCTGGATGTTCCATTAAACAGCGGAAACACGGTGTTTTTCCTGGTAAAATTGTATACGTTACTCCGTAGCTTCCGACACAACCACCATATATCCACGGAATATTATACTTTTGTGAAATATCATTAATAAGAAGACGCGTTTCAAAATTATCTGTCGCATCTAATATTAAATCTACATCATTCACTAGCTCTTCCATTTCTCGCACTGTTACATCAGTCACAACCGGATTTATTTTCACCTCAGAATTAATCGCTTGTAAATGCTCTGCTGCTGCTACCGCCTTTGGTTTATATTGCTTTGCATCTTCTTCTGTATATAATTGTTGCCTTTGTAAATTACTCCACTCTACATAATCACGATCCGCAATTGTTATTTTGCCAACACCTGCTCTAACAATTGCTTCTGCATTCGCTGCCCCGAGAGCGCCAGCGCCGATAATAAGCACATGCTTCTCTCTAATTTTTCTCTGACCTTCTTCTCCAACACCAGAAAATAATATTTGTCTTGAATATCGCTCCTGCATACGATAGCCCCCTTTCTTATCCTCCTATATAAGACATTTCAATTTTCGGACGATTCTTTGCACTTTCTTCTGTCCGTTCATCCGAATACCTGTCTTTTCTATTCATCCATACATCTTGTATAACGCTTACTAACTCATCATCCGAAAGATTTCCTCTAAGAAGTTTCCTTACATCCAATCCTTCTGTCGCAAATAAGCAAGTATAAAACTTTCCATCTGCCGAAATTCTTGCTCTCGTACAAGAGGAACAAAATGACTCTGAAACAGAAGTAATAAAACCGACTTCGATATTTGTTCCAACGTAACGATATCGCTTCGCAACTTCACCGAAATAATGCGCTTCAGCTGGCTCAAGTGGATACACACTATGAATCATTTCAATTAATTCTTGCTTTGTAACGACTTGATCAAAGTTCCATCCATTTGTACTACCAACATCCATAAACTCAATAAACCTAAGTGTGATTCCTTGCTCTTTAAAATAAGCAGCCATCGGAAGTACTTGATGTTCATTCATCCCTTTTTTCACAACCATATTTACCTTTACATCAAGCCCGGCCTCTTTTGCAGCCATAATTCCCTTTATAACAGGTTTCGTATTGATATTCCGACCATTAATGTCCTTAAATACATCGTCATCTATTGCATCCAAACTAACATTTACTCTATGTAATCCAGCTTCTTTTAATGCTTTTGCTTGTTTCGTTAAATGAATTGCATTTGTCGTTAACCCTATATCTACTAACCCTTCAATTTTCACGAGACGAGCAATAAGTTTTGTTAAATCTTTACGCAGTAGTGGCTCGCCACCAGTAAGTCTAATTTTTCGTACACCGATGCTAACAAATAGTTTTGCCAAACGCTCAATTTCATCAAACGTCAGTAAAAACTCATCTTTCAAAAAAGCATAATCTGGCCCAAAAACTTCCGCTGGCATACAATATGTACATCTAAAATTGCAACGATCAATGACAGATATGCGCAAATCTTGAAGTGGGCGTCCAAAAAAATCTGTAACCATCTCCTGCATCGCCACCCTCCCTTTCTGTCAAATTTCTCTCTTTTCATTCTATTATAATATATTTTCGAACTGCGATGTTTTTGCTTAAGTGAATAAAGTGAAACTTTCCTAACCAATTAGACTACCTACAAATAACAGGATAAAAAACCTTGAAGCATAAAAGCTCCAAGGTTTTCTTCCTATTAACTTAGTCTAATAATAGTTAGAGTAGCTCCTGGCGTTGCCGTAGATAATGTAGCTATTGCAACTAATCCAAATAACTGCAGACTAATGGCAGCTCCAGCAGGCAAATTAGCAATTATTGTCGCATTAAATGAACCTGTAGCTATTGCTGGTGAATTTATTGTTCCTGCAAGCGGACTGCCATTTACAGTTATACGAGAACTTACAAGTAAAGAGGCTGTTAAATTTATTGTATAAGCTATATAGTAATTCCCCGCATTCGCAACCGTAAATACGGTATTTCCTCCGCTAACGGTAATTCCTGGTCCAATATTTTGATTGTTCGGTAATGGTACATTTGTACCACCTAATAAAACGGAAATAGCGGTTCCTGATGTATTATTCGCAAATGCATACGTTGCAGTTGTACTAACTCCGGTCACACCCGTTGCTCCAGTGGACCCGGTTGCTCCAGCTCCAGTTGGACCGGTTGGACCTGTGTCCCCTGTTGGGCCTTGTGAACCTGTTGCTCCAGTGGATCCCGTTGGGCCTTGGATTCCTTGTGCTCCTTGAATTCCTTGTGGGCCTGTCGCTCCTGTTGCTCCAGTGGATCCCGTCGGGCCTTGTGGACCTTGCAACCCTTGCACGCCTTGCGGACCGGTTGGACCTATTTCTCCTTGAACACCTTGAATTCCTGTTGGGCCTTGTGGACCGGTCGGCCCCTGCACTCCTTGGATTCCTTGAATTCCCTGTGGACCTTGTGCTCCTGTTTCTCCTGTCGCACCTTGAATCCCTTGTGGGCCTTGATCTCCTTGTACTCCTTGTGGACCGGTTGGGCCTTGGATTCCTTGCGGGCCTTGGATTCCTTGTGAGCCTTGATCTCCCGTTGCTCCCGTTACTCCTTGTATCCCTTGGGGACCTTGAACACCTTGCGGACCGGTTGGACCTATTTCTCCTTGAACACCTTGAATTCCTTGGGGTCCCTGTAAGCCCGTCACACCAGTTGCTCCTGTTTCTCCTGTCGCTCCTGTCACTCCAGTTGAGCCTATCACACCGGTTGCTCCTGTTGGTCCAGGTGGTCCACCGGATGGACCTGTCACTCCTGTCGGACCTGATGGCCCCGTTGGACCACTCGGTCCTGCTGGTCCTCCAGAAGGACCAGTTACCCCTGTTGGACCGGTTACTCCTGTCGGGCCTGTAGTTCCTTCCCCTGTCGCTCCGGTTACACCCGTATCTCCTGTTACTCCGGTTGGACCTTGGCCCCCTTGAATTCCCTGTGGCCCCTGCACTCCTTGCGCACCCGTTGGACCTTGAATTCCTTGAATACCTTGCACGCCCTGTATTCCCATTGGACCTGTTGGGCCTATTTCCCCTTGAGTACCTTGCACTCCTTGCGGGCCCTCTGGACCTGTTGCTCCTATATTCCCTTGTACACCTTGAATTCCAGTTGCTCCTTGTGCTCCTGTTGCTCCTGTTACACCTTGAGGTCCTATAGCCCCCTGTATACCTTGTGGACCTTCTGGACCTGTTGCTCCTATTGGCCCTTGGATTCCCTGTATACCTTGCGGCCCCTCTGGACCTGTTGCTCCAGCTGGTCCTGGCACCCCTTGGATTCCTTGCGGACCTTGAAGTCCTTCTGGGCCTTCTGGTCCTGTTGGTCCGATCTCACCCATCGGGCCTTGAATCCCTTGAACTCCTTGTGGTCCCGTTTCTCCTGTTGGACCCGGTACTCCTTGTATACCTTGTGGACCTTGATCTCCTGTTGCTCCTGTTACACCTTGAGGCCCTATAGCTCCCTGTATACCTTGTGGACCTTGATCTCCTGTTGCTCCTGTTATCCCTTGAATTCCCTGAACTCCTTGTATTCCTTGTTCACCAGTTACGCCCGTCGGCCCCGGAATACCTTGAATACCTTGCGGACCTTCTGGACCTGTTGGTCCAATTGGCCCTTGAACCCCTTGTATTCCTTGCAATCCCTGTGCTCCTGTTTCTCCTGTACTTCCAGTCGGTCCTGTATTTCCCGTTACTCCAGTTACACCTGTACTTCCTGTTACCCCTGTATTTCCCGTTGCTCCCGTCGCACCTGTACTTCCACTCGGTCCACCTCCTGGACCTGTCGCACCAGTTGCCCCCGTCGGACCTGGTGGTCCTCCAGATGGACCCGTTATCCCTGTTGGACCTGTTATTCCAGTTGGGCCTGTAACCCCTTGACCAGTTGCTCCTGTTGTCCCCGCACTTCCACTCGGTCCTTGTGGTCCTTGTATCCCTTGTGCCCCTTGTATTCCTTGTGGACCGGTTGCACCTGGTACCCCTTGCACACCTTGAATTCCTTGAGGTCCCTCAGGTCCAGTCGCTCCAATCGGACCTTGTAACCCTTGTATCCCCTGTATACCTTGTGTCCCAGTCGCTCCTGTTGGACCAATCGGACCTTGCAACCCTTGCACTCCTTCTGGTCCTGTCGCTCCTGTAGCTCCCTGTGCTCCCCTCAATCCTTGCGGCCCCTGCTGTCCTTCTGGACCTGTTGCACCTATTGGTCCAACTGGTCCTTGTATCCCTTGCACACCTTGAGGTCCTGTCGGGCCCATCTCCCCCATCAGACCTTGTAATCCTCTTGGTCCTTGAGGGCCAGTCGGACCTTGGGGACCGGTTGAGCCAGTAATCCCAATGCCAGTAAATCCCGTTGGAACGGGTGGAAAGGTAGGACCAATAAGATTTGGTGAAATTCTGAAATTAGAGTTTAATGAATGTTTTTTATCGCGCTCTCTCACACTTTCACCACCTGCACACCATCTTTTTTACATGAAACAAACCTCTTCTTAATATGTATTTACAAAAACAAACTCAAAGACTATTTTTATTTGAAATAATAAAAACTCCCTTAAATCCTTAAGGGAGTCCAGCAATTGAATCCATATTATCTGTATTAGGGACAGCTTGTGCTATACTCGATGCATTTACACTTTGCCCCATATTTGTTCCTGTTACAGTACCGGCAGGAGTGCCTCTTGTATATGTTGTCGTCACCGAATCACCCGGCTGTAAACAAAGCTTCGTCTCCGTCCCTATTACTGTAACAACGTCAATCCAAGTGCACCCCATTGAGCCACTATACGATTTCGTAGCAGTAAATGACGTATCACTCAAATTATCACCAGTAAATATATTCCCAGTGTTATTCACAATAACAAACTCTTTTATATGAGCAGGCATAATTACACTCTACCTTTCCTCTATGAACCTAATGTACGTGTACTCGTTGCTAATGGCGGAAGAAATACTGATGTTCGAATCACCGCTTCTGGCTGCCTTTTCCCATTTAAAAAAATAGCCGCACTCGATCCTCCAGCACCTGCATATATTTTTGCTACAGCTAAAGGTGAGATATCATAACAGTCACCGACATTAACAGCCCCTGTATTATTAATAATTTTTACTTTCCGCAAGTTAATCCCCATTTACCTATCCCCCTTTTGTACACTGTATGCAAAAGAAAAAAACTTGAAACAAACACGTTTCAAGTTTTTTTAGCTACTTATTTCGTTTCACCTTCATATTGAAGCATACCGCCAACCATGTTCATTGTTTTAAATCCTTGCTCATTTAAATAATGGCATACATTTTCACTGCGCATTCCCGAGCGACAAATAAAGATATATTCATTCTCTTTATCAAAGAAATCTACTTTATTTGGGATATCACCCATTTTAATATGTACAGCTTCTGGAATTTTCCCTGCCGCTACTTCTTCATCTTCCCTTACGTCTACTAAAAATAACGTTTCTCCATTTTCTAAACGCTCTTGCACTTCTTCTGTAGTAATTGTTTTAACTTCTGTCATATGTCGTTCCTCCTTATATACAATAAAACCTTTAGTCTCTTCCTTAAACAAGCATATCTAGTCAATTTTAGCATGCGAAAGAAAGAACGCAAAGAATGGAAATTTTATTTCTCAATTTTCTCGCAAAACTTATTCTTTACAAACATAACTCGTGCATTGTATCCTCAATATACTTGTTTTATGAAAGGAGCCAATGAAAATGACACTTTTTCTTTTCATTACGGGCATCATTTTCTTAATCGCCGCAATTATTGCACTTAGTATGAAGAATAATAAAAAGATAAAATCACCACAAGAAATGTCATTCTTATTTCTATTGCTTAGTATCGCATTCTTCGGTATAGCAATTGCCACATATATTTTCCGTCTACAAATCATGTAAAAAAAGGTGCCTACTACATACATCGCACCTTTTTCACACCATTTATTTTCTACACCAAACTAGATACTTTCCGATTTAAAAATTCATAAACTTTCTTTTCAAATAAATGAATATCAAATGCTCCTGCCATATGCCCATTTATACTTTCTATCTCATACACTTCCGCATACTTCCCTTGTTTTTGCAAAATGTCTACCATTTTATAATTATAGCGTGACGGCTGAAGCAAATCTTGTTTGCACGGAATCATAAGTACATTTGCTTCTATGTTAGAAAGCGCCTCTTCTAAAGACGAAAATCCATGCGCAATATCATGTAATAAAACTGCTTTCGCAGTGTATATCCACGAATTTGCATCTACTAACTCTATACTTCTATATGTCACTTTATTTATTTCTTTCTCAAATGATGTTAATGCAGCAAATGTTTCATAAGGTTCTTTCTCTACACTATTACGAGGGAATGTCGTTTCATAAAAATGCTCATCAAATGCGTTCATAAACATCATTCTATTTGCTAAATGAAGTCCCTTCATTGGCTGCTCTTCTCCATATTTTCCGCCCTTCCAACTTGGATCTAGTTGAATAGCCTCAATTGCATTTTGCGCTACATTTACCGACGTAATAATTGGATTTTGCGGGTTCGTAATAACACCAATCATCCGCTCTACCATATGAGGATAATGAACAGCCCATTGCTGCGCAATCATCCCACCAGCTGACGGTCCCATTACAGCATGTAACCTTGAGATTCCCATATCTTTTATTAACTCATATTGCACACGAGCTACATCAAGAAATGTAAAAACCGGAAAATCCATCGCATATTCATCTCCAGTTTTCGGATGAATCGATTTCGGTCCCGTTGTAAACACATAAGGGTTCTTAACCTGCACATTACAAAGATTATCAGTACATATAACAAAATATTTATTTGTATCAACTGCTTTTCCCGGTCCAATTAAACCATCCCACCAACCAGACTCCTCATCATGCGCTGTATATTTCCCTGCCGCGTGACTCGTTGCACTAAAATAATGGCATACCAAAATCGCATTTGACCTTTCTCTATTTAAAGTACCATACGTCTCATACCCCATTTGAACAGGAATTCCCCTACCATTTTCAAACGTAAACTCTCTTAAAACAAACTTTTCCTTTTTTACAAATTGCACAGACTCGCCCTCTTCCCGCCATAGTATGAACTGCTGCTTACTAAAGGATTTTTTCTATGCAAACTAATCTCCTCCTTCTTTTCATAAATAAATGAATAATATACAAAATTAGCCACAAAATAGCATTATATTACACAATCAAAGAGGGCATACATATGATTTGGAATTGGCTACGTAAGAAAAAAACATCAAATACGACAGAGAAAAACGAAACAGATAACTCGGAGCAACAGCCTAACAACCAAGAGAATGATAACAAAGAACAGACTAGAAGTATGAAACATAATAAAGATAGCAATAGCGAGCAAAAAAAAGAGGAACACAAAGAGCCTTCTCAGGATCAGCAGCAACAAAACTCTAAACAAAACGACTCGAATCAGAATCAACAACAACATTCTAAACAAGACAACTCGGATCAGAATCAACAACAAAACTCTAAACAAGACAACTCGAATCAGAATCAACAACAAAACTCTAAACAAAACGACTCGAATCAGAATCAACAACAACATTCTAAACAAGACAACTCGGATCAGAATCAACAACGAAATTCTAAACAAAACGACTCAGATCAGAATCAACAACAAAACTCTAAACAAAACGACTCGAATCAGAATCAACAACAAAACTCTAAACAAAACGACTCAGATCAGAATCAACAACAAAACTCTAAACAAGACGACTCAGATCAAAATCAACAACAAAACTCTAAACAAAACGAATCGAATCAGAATCAGAATCAGCAACATTCTAATCAAGACAACTCGAATCAGAATCAACAACGAAATTCTAAACAAAACGACTCGAATCAGAATCAACAACAAAACTCTAAACAAAACGACTCGAATCAGAATCAACAACATTCTAATCAAGACAACTCGAATCAGAATCAACAACAACATTCTAAACAAGGGAACTCGGATCAAGATCAGCAGCAAAACTCTGGAAATAATAGTATTTATGATTTTACGAAACCAGAAAAAGACCGGATTCACTCTCTACAAGATTTAATAGAGAAACTTAAAAAATCTAGCGATTTTGTTAATTATCACACATCTGACGATGAAACGATGCCTTATTGGATTTCTTACTATCGCCCTTCGCTTGATGGAGAGAAATTACAAAAGTATTTAATGCCTACTCTTTTAGAACGACCTAACGCTTCACTAGAAGAGCTAAAAGAACATATTCCAATGAGCGGTATTACAATTACGAACGATTTACAAAAAATTGAGGATATGGTGTTAAAGGGACATGCGATTATTCAATTAAATCAGCAAGACCAAAAGTGTATGCTTGCAAACATTGCAATTGATACGTATCGGGCACCAAGCCCTCCTTTAAACGAATCGACTGTTATCGGTCCTCAAGAAGGTTTCGTAGAGGATATTGATACAAATATTAATTTAGTTCGAAAACGTCTTCCTGTTTTAGATTTACAAACAAAAGAAATGATTGTCGGCGAGTTTTCCAAAACAAAAGTTGTCATGATGTATTTAGACAACCTCGCTGAAAAAGAAAATGTAGATTTTCTCGAGGAGTCATTACGTGCTCTTGAATATGATCAAATTAATGATAGTGCTTATATACAAGAACTAATGGGTGAAAAGTCGATTTTCCCTCTCTATATCAATACAGAACGTACTGATAGAGTTACAAAAGCACTCATTGATGGGAAAATTGCTATTTTTGTGGATGGTTCTCCAAGTGTTCTACTTACGCCAGTATCCTATTTCGATTTTTTCATTTCACCAGAAGACTATAACGTTTCTTGGCTATACGCTACATTTTCACGCATTTTACGCCTTATCGCTGTTCTATTTTCAATCTGTGCTACACCACTATATGTTGCAATTTTAAATTATCATTATGAACTTATTCCAAGTGATTTACTTGAAACTTTGATTTTATCAAGGGCACAAGTACCATTCCCACCTTTAATTGAAGCACTCTTTTTAGAACTTGCAATCGACTTATTGAGAGAAGCTGGCGCGAGATTACCGATGAAAGTTGGTCAAACACTCGGAATTGTAGGTGGTATCGTAATCGGGCAAGCATCTGTACAAGCTGGTTTAACGAGTAATATTTTATTAATTATCGTTGCCTTATCAGCACTTGCTTCCTTTATTACACCTATTTATAAAATGGGTAATGCAGTTCGATTACTACGCTTTCCATTTCTTATGTTTGCAGAAATAGGCGGATTGTTCGGGATTTCTCTTGGATTTATCTTCTTATTTACGCATCTATTCAGACTTACTTCCTTACGTAAGCCGTACGCTTTGTTTTATCCGACGAGACAACAGTCGGTTAAGGACTCTTGGATTCGTTTTCCTTTAACGATGATTGATACAAGGGATGTACAAGCGAGGCCACAACATGTAAAAAAATCAGCAAAAGGAATTTCAACAAAACATAGATCAGACTTTGATGATTAAAGAACGAGGTGCATCGATGAGTAAAGTTCAAGAAAAATATCAAATATCTCCTGTCTTTGTCTTCTTCTTAATTCACGGTGCACAGTTTGGAGCTGGCGTTCTCGGCTTCGCTCGAATTACTGCCAAGGCCGCTGGATACGATGGCTGGATGGGCGTTCTAATCACAGGAATCTGTATCCAGATTCTTATATGGATGATGTATTTTTTATTAAAAGAAACAAACGGTAATTTAATCGACTTACATCGGCAAACATTTGGAAAGTGGCTAGGGAACGGCGTTAACATCATCTTTGCTGCTTATTTTTTAATCGTCAGTATTTCCGTCATTCGAACATACGTTGAAATTATTCAAGTGTGGATGTTTCCTACCGCTTCCACTTGGATGTTAACACTCTTTTTATGCTTAGTTAGCTATTACATTATTTCTTCTGGATTTCGTGTAATTACCGGTATTTGCGTCATCTCTGTTGGTGGTACATTAGGATATTTATTTCTAAGCTTATTCGTTTTGAAATATTCACATTGGGATAATTTACTACCTATATTCACACATTCTTTTTCAGACATTTTAAAATCCGCTCAACTGTCAATCTACAGTATGACCGGTTTTGAGATTTACCTCATGGTGTATCCATTTGTGAAAAAGCCTATGCAATCTCATAAATACGCCCAGCTTGGAGCACTATTTTCAAACCTTCTATATTTATTTAGTACCCTTTTAGCCTTTTCGTTTTTTAGTGAAAAACAATTATTAAAAACGATATGGGCCCAACTTTCTATGACCCAAGTCATTCAATTACCATTCATAGAAAGGCTAGAATATATTGCAATTTCAGCTTATGCCCTCGTTATTATTACAAGTTTTATTCTACCTTTGTGGGCGGCAACGAGAGCAACTCACGAAATATTCCGTGTAAAACAAAGAGGTGTTTTAATCGCTTTTATCATTATCACCCTCATTGTTTCACAACTTTTAACAAACAGACACGATATTAATAATTTTATTAGTAATGCATCAAAGGGGAGCTTTTGGCTCATTTATGTATACATCCCAATCCTATTTATCATTGTGTGGGTGAAAAGAAAATGGAAAAAATCAAAAATAAATTAATACTTATCTCTTGTATAACACTCATCAGTCTAACTGGATGTTTACAAAAAAATATTATCGATGACGTACACCTTATCCAAGGAACTGTCTTTGATGTAGCAAAAGATAATAAAATAAAGGTAACATTTGTTTGTCCTATTCAGCAAAAAGGGAACAAAGTTCAAGTTTTTGAAGGAACAGCAAATGCTGTAAAACAAGTAAAAGCAGACACATCTTTAGAGTCTTCTCAACCATTTGCTAGCGGGCAAATGCGAGTTGCTCTATTTACCACCCGAATTGCTAAGAAAGGAATGGTTGCTTCCTTCGATACATTAATTCGCGATGTAAACATTGGAAATGCCTTATATGTTGCTTTACTTGAAGGTAATGGTACTGAACTTTTAAAAGGAAAGTACACGACTTCATCCAACGTTGCAATTTATATAAAAAAAATGCTAGAACATAATATGGAAACCGGTCCTTTACCAACAGATAATCTGCATGTAGGAGCATTCCGTTATTATCAAGAAGGGCAAGACTACTATATTCCAATTTTAAAGAAACATGGTGATAAAATAAAAATCACCGGAATTGGTCTTTTTAAAAAGGATAAATATGTTGGTAAAATTGCAGAAAAAGATATGTTTGTATTCAAAGGACTTTTAGAGAAACATAAGTTGGATTCACATGAATTTAAAGCAAATCCTGGGTACGTAATGATTAATAATATTCGTTCTGTTCCAACATACGATATAAAAATAAAAAATGGAAATCCTTCTTTTTCCATTCATGTTAAAATTGATGCTCGCATTCAAGAAGTATCAAAACAAATTAACTTAGAGAATGCTAAGAACACAAAAAAGATTGAGAAAGCCATCCAAAAACAATTGGATATACAAGGTAACAAGTTAATTAAGCAATTCAAATCTTTAGGTGTCGATCCGCTCGGGCTAGGAGCTAAATACAAGCAACATTATCGTCCATTCAAATTAGAAGAGTGGAGGCAAATGTATAAAGATGTTCCAGTTACTATAAAATACACCGTAAATATTACAAATTCTGGTGTAATTGAATGAGAAATGATTGAACTCCTCTCTCCAGCATGATACAACGGAAAGAGGAGTTTTTATTTTAGATAGAGAGAGAAGATATTTACGGGGGAGCTTATGTCTAAAAAATTAGTAAAGCCTATTTTAAATGGTATTTTATTTCTCGGCGTCTTTTTATTTGCTCATACATACTTAAAAAATGTTTCCTTCACACGTTATTTACTTGTCGTTATTCCAATGTTGCTCGTTGGTATGTTTGGCATCGATCTTCTTTTATCCATTTTAATAAAAGAAGAAAAATAACGAGCAAGGCCGTCCCAAAAATATTCCGGGATGGCCTTCTTTTATTAATGGGTTATGTTTTGTCGTTTAGTCGATATAATCTTTCCCTATCTTAACTAAAAGATGAAACTTTTGAACAGTCCTTTTTCATTTCATAATCACCTTATGTTACAATGAGATTCGGCACAAAGCGAGAAAGGATGAAACAACATGACAAACGAAAAAGGTTTAGATAAAGGATACGAACTTGTTGCAAAAATGCATGAAGAGTTCGGACACCCTGTGACAAATACTCCAACGAAATTAACAGAAGAACGTGCAAAAATTCGTGCTAGCTTTATGCAAGAAGAGCTAGAAGAATTTTTAGAAGCAACGACTGTTGAAGATCAATATGATGCACTAATTGACCTTATTTACTTTGCATTCGGAACGTTTGCCGAAATGGGCGTACGTCCTGATAAAGGATTCGAAATTGTAAATAACGCAAACATGGCAAAACTATTCCCTGATGGAAAACCTCGATTCCGTGAAGGTGACGGCAAAATTCTAAAACCAGAAGGCTGGCAAGCACCAGAACCACAACTTCGTGCTGAAATCGAACGCCAGCGCCAAGAAGCTGAAAAAAACTGCTAGGATTTCCTAGCAGTTTTTTATTATGTCTTTTTTTCTGCAATTCATTAATGACCCACGTGTCCAGCGTGCCCTGCTGCTCCACCAATGCTAGCCGCTCCTGCTGCTGCTCCTGCTCCTCCTGCTCCAATTCCACCTGTCCAAGGAGAAGATTGTTGCTGTTGATATTGTTGGTATTGTTGGTGCTGTTGGTGCTGTTGACCATGTTGGTGCTGTTGACCATGTTGGCCTTGATGACCGTGTTGACCTTGGTGTCCGTGTTGGCCTTGGTGACCGTGTTGACCATGATGACCGTGTTGGCCTTGGTGACCATGATGACCATGATGACCGTGCTGGCCTTGATGACCGTGTTGGCCTTGGTGACCATGATGACCGTGTTGACCTTGATGCGTTTGATAAAGAACAGCCTGTGGATATATATGATGGTGTCCGTGGTGATGTACTTGTTGTTGATGGCCGTGTTGACCTTGGTGATGATGATGACCGTGCTGACCTTGTTGGCCTTGGTGATGATGGTGTCCATGATGACTATGTTGACCTTGATGGTGGTGATGTACATGATGACCGTGTTGGCCTTGATGGTGATGATGTACATGATGACCGTGTTGGCCTTGATGGTGGTGATGTCCATGATGACCGTGTTGGCCTTGGTGGTGGTGGTGTACATGATGACCGTGAACACCTTGCGGATAACCACCTACTCCACCTGCTACAACACCTACTCCCGGTACCGGAAATCCTGTCTGCACTCCTCCAACGAAAGAAGGAAATGTAGTTGGTACTCCTACTGGAATTCCTGTCTGTACGCCAGCTACTGATGTCGGAAATCCTCCTGTTACTGTAGGCATTCCAGCCCCTGATGTCGAAAACCCTCCCATTAATGTAGGCATTCCAGTTTGCATGCCCGCTACCGATGTTGGAAATCCCCCTGCTCCTCCACCCATCCAGCTCGGAATTCCACCGTACCCTTGTTGGCCAGCTCCTCCCATTAACATCATTTGTGTATAACTGTCCGATTCGCCTCCGAAGAAGCCATGTGGTGCATTATTGTCCATCCCTTTCATTCCTTTCACCTCTTCTACTCAATTTAGCCTACCTTTTTTATCATATTTCCTATAGAAAAATAGGTGTTTGTCTGTATTGGAATTCCGCTCTTTTATTTGTACGTAGTGGAATAGTTAAAAATTTAGATGAAAGAGATCCTGAAATTATTTTCTACACAAAAAAGCTCAGAGCATAAATGCTCTGAGCTTTTATTTAGAATGAATTAGTTTGCAACAACGTTAACAAGTTTTCCAGGAACAACAATTACTTTACGAACTGTTTTCCCTTCAATTTGGTCTTGAATTGCTTCAAGTGCAAGTTGTTCCATTTCTTCTTTTGATGCGTCTTTACTCATTGTTAGTTTCGCGCGAACTTTGCCCATAACTTGAACAACGATTTCAACTTCATCTTCTACAAGTTTAGACTCATCAAATGTTGGCCAGCTTGCATATGTGATTGTTTCATTGTATCCAAGTTTGCTCCATAGCTCTTCCCCGATGTGAGGTGCAACTGGTGCAATCATTTTCACGAAACCTTCTACATATTCTTTCGGAAGTGTTTCAGCTTTATATGCATCGTTAATGAATACCATCATTTGAGAAATCGCTGTATTGAAGCGAAGTTCTGCATAGTCTTCTGTTACTTTCTTCACTGTTTGGTGGTAAGCTTTTTCAAGCTCTTTATTTGGTGCATCCGTAATTTTCTCACTTAATTCACCGTTATCTTGAATGAATAGACGCCATACGCGGTCTAGGAAACGACGAGCTCCGTCAAGACCATTTTCAGACCAAGCGATTGAAGCATCTAATGGTCCCATGAACATTTCATATAGACGAAGTGTATCTGCACCGTGGCTTGCTACGATATCATCAGGGTTTACAACGTTACCTTTTGATTTACTCATTTTCTCGTTGTTTTCACCTAGAATCATACCTTGGTTAAATAATTGTTGGAACGGCTCTTTCGTTGGAACTACACCGATATCGTATAATACTTTATGCCAGAAACGAGCATATAGTAAGTGAAGTACAGCGTGCTCTGCTCCGCCGATATAAATATCAACTGGAAGCCATTGTTTTACTTTTTCAGGATCTACAAGTGCTTCACTATTGTTTGGATCGATGTAACGTAGGTAATACCAGCAGCTACCAGCCCATTGTGGCATTGTGTTCGTTTCACGACGACCTTTTTTACCAGTTTCAGGATCAACAACGTTTACCCACTCGTCAATGTTAGCAAGTGGTGATTCACCTGTACCTGAAGGACGGATGTTTTCTGTTTTAGGAAGAACTAATGGTAATTCTTCTTCTTTCACAGCTGTCATTGTGCCATCTTCCCAGTGGATTACTGGAATTGGCTCACCCCAGTAGCGTTGACGGCTGAATAACCAGTCACGTAGACGGTACGTTACTTTTTGATTTCCTGCGCTCGTTACTTCAAGCCATTCAATCATTTTTACGATTGCTTCTTCTTTATTTAAACCATCAAGGAATGCTGAGTTTACGTGCGCACCATCACCTGTGTATGCTTCTTTCGTAATGTCTCCGCCTTTTACAACTTCCTTCATAGGAAGATCGAACGTTGATGCGAATTCATAGTCACGCTCATCATGAGCGGGAACTGCCATTACAGCACCTGTTCCGTAAGTTGCAAGAACATAGTCAGCGATCCAGATTGGTAATTTCTCGCCATTTACTGGGTTAACTGCGTAAGCACCAGTGAATACACCAGTTTTCTCTTTCGCAAGTTCTGTACGCTCTAGGTCACTCTTCATTTTAACAGAGTTAATGTAAGCTTCTACAGCTTCTTTTTGCTCTGCTGTTGTAATGTCAGCAACAAGCGCATGCTCTGGGGCAAGTACACAGTAGCTCGCACCAAATAGTGTATCAGGACGCGTTGTGAAAACTGTGAATTTCTCGTCTGTACCATCGATGTTGAAGTGTACTTCTGCACCTTCAGAACGACCAATCCAGTTACGTTGCATATCTTTTAAGCTTTCTGGCCAATCAAGCTCATCTAGATCTTCTAATAGACGATCTCCGTAAGCTGTAATTTTTAACATCCACTGTCTCATCGGACGACGCTCAACTGGATGTCCACCGCGCTCACTCTTACCGTCAATGATTTCTTCATTTGCAAGTACTGTACCAAGTGCTGGGCACCAGTTTACAGGTACTTCATCAACGTAAGCTAAACCTTTTTCAAATAGTTTTAGGAAGATCCATTGTGTCCACTTGTAGTAGTTTGGATCTGTTGTATTTACTTCACGATCCCAATCGTAAGAGAAGCCTAATGCTTTAATTTGATTACGGAACGTATTAATATTAAGCTCTGTAAATTCTGCCGGGCTGTTTCCAGTATCAAGTGCATATTGCTCTGCTGGAAGACCGAACGCATCCCATCCCATTGGATGAAGAACGTTATATCCTTGCATACGCTTCATACGAGATAAAATATCTGTCGCTGTATAACCTTCTGGATGTCCTACGTGTAGGCCTGCACCTGATGGATATGGGAACATATCTAGTGCATAAAATTTTGGTTTTTCTGTCTCATCTGGCGTACGGAATGTTTTATTCTCTTCCCAGTACCCTTGCCACTTCTTCTCAATATTTTGATGATTAAAGCTCATGAGATACCCTCCTTGAAATTCTATTTATTTTCACCGCCCAAAATACAAAAAACCTCTCATCCCTAGAAAGGGACGAGAGGTTATAGATTCCCGCGGTACCACCCTAAATTAATGTACAAATATACATTCGCTTAGATCCGTAACGTGGATTAACGGCAATTGCTACTACTAGTTTCACAACTGCAACTCAAAGGCGAGTTCATAACGAAACGTGGATTGACTTGCACCGACCGTCAACTCTCTAAACCAGCTTCTATTACTACTACTCCTTCTCACTGTTATTACAAATATAAGTTAATGTGAACTACCCACCACTTCGTATCTCTAAAGAGCTTACTTGAAGCTAAGGCTTCTCGGTTAATCGTTACTCTTAATAACTAACGAATTCGTCTTAGGACAGCCGAGCTATCTCCCTTGTTCCAAAGGTTGTTTTATTTAAATATATTCTAAAACATGTTACATGTTCCGTCAAACTAAACTGCAATTTTTTCTTCTACTGTTTCTTCTACTTTTACTCGTTTATCATACATGCTCGTTGCAATAATCGCTACTACAAGCATTACCATGATTGCTATAAACAATACTTCCATATTGTATAAATCAACAATTGCTCCGCCAACGACCGGTCCGAACATTTTCCCTACAGTCGCCGCGCTATTTACAACCCCTTGATAAAACCCTAACTTATCTTTTGGTGCAAGTATATTTGCAATGGTCGGAACTGCTGGCCATACGAATAACTCACCAATCGTTAACGTCACCATCGCAACGAGGAACATCGTAAATTGCTGCGCTTGACTTAACACAATAAATGACGCCGCAAAAATGACGATTCCAATCATAATTTGTTGTTTTAAAGAACGCTTCATCCAGCGAATTAACATACTAACAAGTGGCTGCGCACAAACAATCATCGCTCCGTTTATCGTCCATAATAAACTATAATGGCGGAGGCTAATATCTAATTCCCGCATATGAGTCGCAATCGCCCCTTGCCACTGCACATATGTAACCCAGCATAAAGCATATGCTACACATACGATAAGAAGTGCTTTGAATCCAGGTGTAAGTGTCCAGCCTTTTTTCGTTTCGACTTCTTTTTGCACTCCTGGCTCTTTCTTGTCTTCCATACCACGGAATCCAATAAAAGCAATTAAGAAGAAAACAAAGTACAAAACAAAATTGGCTAAGAAAATATAATCAAAACGGTAAGATGCAACTAAACCACCGCACGCTGTTCCGATCGCAATACCAACGTTTTGCCCAACATACATCGCATTAAATGCTCGTCTTCCGCCCTCTGGCCAAACCGTACCGACCATCGCATACATCGATGGGAAGACCATTCCAGAACCAAAGCCGATTAATGCTAGCCACACAACATATAACGGCCAACCGTGGAAGAACACAAGACCTAAAATCGATACGAGTGTAATAACAATCCCTACTAAAGTTGATTTATAACCGCCCCATTTATCAAATAAAACGCCGCCGAGCAAGTTTCCGATTACACCAGTAAGCGAGTTGATCATTAATACCATTCCGGCCACAGATAAAGATTTTCCTAGGTGATCATGCAAATAAATTGTATTAAAAGGCCATAAAAAAGAAGCACCCGTGACATTAATAATCATCCCAGCTACTAATAGCCATACTTTCCTTGGCATAGTCTCCCCTCCTATTCTATTTTTTTCGTTCATCTATAACAGTAAAATTGTAGTCGTTTTTAAATAGGAAGGCAACTGATTAATAGTTGATGAAATTCAGATAATGGTTTTTCGGTAAATGAAATTATATGAATTGTCACTTGAAAATATATCAGCGATTTGGGGAATATATCGACTTACCGACAAAAAACGACATCAACAACAATATATAAAAAAGGAAGACTACATAAAGTTCATGCAGTCTCCCCTTATTTATACTATCCAGCTTCTTTTTCTCGCTTCGCACGTTCTTTCGCACTCCATTTAAATATTTTATCTAGTAGAGAGTATATTCTCCCAGACTCCTTCGTTAATAACGGTCCTAACGATGCTAATATTAAAACGTACAGTGCAGAGAACGGTTTAATCGTTGCCATTAAACCACCCGCAATGCCGATATTGGCTACAATAATGGAGAACTCTCCGCGTGATACAAGGGTTAAACCGATATTCGTAGAAGCCTTATGCGATAACCCGGCTTTACGTCCCGCCATCATTCCAGCTGTAAAATTACCGATGAGCGTAATGAAAACTGCTCCTAATGCCAACCACACTGCTCCTCCAAGTGAAAACGGATCTATACTTAAACCGAAACTGAAAAAGAATATGGCTCCAAAGAAGTCACGAAACGGAACGACGAGATGCTCAATCCGATCACTATGCTCTGTTTCAGAAAAGACGAGTCCTAACAATAATGCTCCAATTGCCTCAGCAACATGAATCGTTTCTGAAAATCCTGCTACAAAGAATAAAATGGCGAATATTACGATAATAAAAATTTCGTTTGACGAAATATCTAATACTTTATTTAGAAACGGCGTAGCTTTTCTAGCGATTACAAAGAATAGTAGCATATACCCTACCGCGATTAACACCGATGTAAGAGCACCTACAAATGATGTTGCACCACCGAGTACTAACCCTGAAACGACTGATAAATATACAGCTAAAAAGATATCATCAAACATAATGATTCCTAATATTAATTCAGTCTCTTTATTACCAGATCTTCTTAAATCAACAATTACTTTTGCAACAATTGCACTCGATGAGATTGTAATGATTCCAGCAATAATTAATGTTTCTAATAAGGGGAAACCCATAGCATATCCATAAAGTAAACCCAATATGAAATTAAGCGATATATGAATACTACCCCCAAAAGCAATCGACTTTCCTGATTTAATTAATTTTTTTATTGAGAATTCTAAACCTAAGTAGAATAAGAGGAATATGACGCCAACACGGCCGAGGAAGGAAATAACTTCTCCGCTTTCAATAAACCTTAAATCGATAAGTCCTAAATCTGGGGCATGAGGCCCCACTAACATACCGAGTATAATGAGAAACGGAATAATCGAGAACTTTAACTTCGCAGCGAGGATAGCTGCAAAAGCTACTAATACTAACGCAGTTCCAACTTCAAAGATTAAAGTATCCATCGATTAGGAATCACCTCCTGCTGAAAGCAATTCATTAATAATTCTTTTCACTTCATGTCTTTCACCCGACAATACGAGCATATCGCCAGCTTCAATAATAGAATCTGGACCTGGATTAAAGAATTTCTTCATATTCTTTTTCAAAATAGCAATAATCGTTACGTTATATGTTTTTCTGACATGTAAGCTACCAATTGTTTGTTGTACTACTGGTGCATTATTCTCCACCTTAAACCATTCAATTGATAATCCTTCAAAAGCCATCTCAATTGTGTCTAGCGCTTGCGGCCTATATACCATTCCGCCTAATATAGCCGCAATTTGTCTCGCTTCAGAATCACGAAGAGAAATGCTTGAAATACTCTCATCATGATCCGCATCAAAATGATACATTTCTCTTCGGCCATCATCATGAATCACAATAACCATTTTTTCATTACCTTTTGTTATCACTTCAAATTTACATCCAATGCCAGGTAGTTCACTCTCTCTAATATTCACATTTTCCGCCTCCTAAAGTTTTTAGTTACGGCTCTTACAAATCTACATCAATCTCTGTTTTAAACTTCTCATCTTTTGAGATTCCTAAATACTTGAGCGTTTCTGATGGAGTTGCGTGATGAAAATGCTTTTGCAATAGCGCAATCGCTATTCCTCTTTTGTACGCATGAAATCCAAATGTTTTTCGCATTGAATTCGTTCCAATCTTTCCAACAATCCCAACCGCTTCAGCTGCGCTATGGATAACACGATATGCTTGTTGGCGTGAGATTGAATTTTTCGTTTTATTAGATTGAAATACGTAGTTTTCTCTTTGAGCATCAATAGATTGTGCGTACTCTAAAAGGGCTTCTTTTACTTTTGTATTTAAATAAATATCTTGTTTAAATTTTTCATCTTTCACAGGAAGAGAATAGAACTCTTTAACAGTTCCATCTTCATTCAATACCTCTTCAAATTTCATACTAAGTAGTTCAGTGATCTTTAATCCAGTGTTAATTCCAATAACAAATAAAAGATAATCTCGCTGCGAATGCTCTTTTAAATACTTTTTCATAGCCTCAATTTGGCTTATATCTTTTAATGCCTCTACAACTTCCATACATGTATCTCCTCATCTTATGAACGGTAATTTTCTCATTATCCTGTCCATTTTACCTTATCATGCTATGAGATTTCCATGTATTATCCATTATTTTCACAATATACTCTTACGACAATTGTTCATTTGGAAATTTATGATTGTACAAATACGGTGTGGGTAGAAAAAATAGGGGGAGTACAAGTTCAGCTTCTTTCTACAGATCGGATTCCTCCTTTCATTTTCCGGTTGCTGATACTTTCATATTATGTTACTTATTTACATTATATTATATATTTCAGTAACATTAAAATGTTTTTTCTGAAAATACAAAAAGCCGAGCACTTTCACTCGGCTTTTTACCTATTAATCTTCTTTTGGAAGAACAATTCCTTTATACAATTGAACTGTAATGAAGTAATAAATCGCATAAATAACTACGAAAATTACGATCGGTACCCAAATACGGAAGTAAGGATCTATTAAAATAAATCCGAAAATATTCATACCAACTAATACGTGAGCGATACCCACAATTGCCGGGAATAAGAATACTAAGAATAATTCTTTATAAATCGATTTCGTTAATAACTCACGGCGCACACCGATTTTACGAAGCATTTGATAACGCGTAATATCTTTTGATGCACCAGAAAGAATTTTAAACATTAAACAACTTGCCATCATTGCTAAGAACGCAATTCCAAGGAAGAATCCCATAAATACTGTTCCACTCGCAACGCCGTAGAATCCATTGTAAGATTGATATTTACTATCTAATCTTTCAGCTTTTACATTTTTATATTTAACTAGCTGCAACTCGTCAAGTTTTTTCCATTCTTTTGTGTATGCTACAAAATCGTCTGTTTTTCCAGTAACTACGATTCCTTCTTTACCATTTACAGTATCGTACATTTTCTGATCTACAATTTTAATTGCATGATCTTCATATAGATAAAATGGCTGAATTGTTCTGAAAGCCTCGTTCCATTCTTCTGGAAGTTCTTTAGCACTCGCATCTTTTTCATTCATTTCTCTAGAAACTGCACCTACTGGCAGTTCCTCTGAAACTTTCTTTATTTTTCCTAAATCCTTCATACTTTCCATCTGTTTTGTATCTTGTACGAAAGGAGGATTTTTCTCTAAATCTTCTTTTACATAATAAACGTATTTATTATCAACTTTGTAACGATATTCATTTTTCTCTTTAAATGTAATACCATCTAAAATATTCTTTTCTTCAGCTGTTGGGTTATGAATAACTGAATCATATATTACTAAACCATCAACCATTTTTATAACGTTATTTTTAAACGCCATACCACCTGAAATTGCACCCGCTCCAAGAGCAACTAACATCGCTACCGTTGCAAGTACTTTCGTTAAGCTATTAATACGGAAATTTAATTGTGCAAACGTAAAAGCATTAAGTCCTTTTTCACTACGTTTTTTATTACTCTTTAACTTTCTAATGATAACTGGGAGAAGTGATCCAAATAGCATGTAAGTACCAGTTGTTGTTGTAATTAATGCAATAAGGATTCCCATTTCTCTTAGTTTTGCCATATAGATCATTGATGCATAGCCAATTCCTAATAAAATAACAGCAAGGATTGCAACGACACCTGTCATTTTTCCCTTTACTGCAACACGCTCTGTTTGTGCATCTGCATGTACAAGTTGCAGTACAGAAATACGTGATAACTTAATACTGTTCATAATTGCTGATAATACAAATAGTGCAAAGAAGAAAATGCAAGTAACAGTCATAGATGGAAGATAAAATGCTTTATAGCCTTCACCAGCAAATTCTAATTGTTTCATTAATAACTGTCCGATACCTTCTGCAAGTCCTACACCAACTGTAATACCAATCGCAAGAGACGCAGCACCTAATACAATCGTTTCAATAAACATAAGCAATGTAACTTTATGTTTTTTTGCTCCTAACATCATGTACATACCAAACTCTTTTTGACGAAGAGATAATAAGAAAGAGTTCGCATATAAAATATAGAAGAACGTTATAATGGCTAGTAAAAATGAACCTGCCTGGAATACGAATCCAATTGATTGAATAACTGAGTTAGATTCAATAAACGCTTTATTCAGCGCTAACGTTTGGAACATATAAAAAATTGAGATAGACATGACAAGACCAACAAGTAAGACGATATAATCTTTCAGCTTACTCTTCAGCCCCGACATGGAAAGTTTAAATAACATACTGGAACCTCCTTTCTTACGCTTTTTGTGTACCTAAATCTGCAAGTACATCTAAAATTTCTTTGTAGAACTCTTCACGCGTACCACCGCGATGAATTTCTTTATATAGCTCACCATCTTGAATGAATAAAATACGCTGACAGTAACTTGCACTATACGGATCATGCGTAACCATCATAATCGATACACCTTGATCTTTATTTAAGTTTGTCATCGCATCAAGTAAACTCGTTGCATTTTTAGAATCAAGAGCTCCTGTTGGCTCGTCCCCTAAAATAATTGCTGGCTCATGCACAAGTGCACGCGCTGCTGCTGAACGCTGCTTTTGTCCACCAGATACTTCAGATGGATACTTTTGAAGAATTTCTGTAATCCCTAGCATATCCGCTACTTTTTCTACTTTCGGTCCAATATTACGTGATGAAACACCTTGAAGGGAAAGTGGAAGTGCGATGTTTTCATAAATAGATAAGTTCTCTAATAAGTTAAAGTCTTGGAAGATAAATCCTAATTTTTGTGAACGGAAATCAGAAAGCTCACCTTGCTTCATTTTCGTAATATCCGTACCCGCAATTTCAACAACGCCGCCCGTTGCTTTATCAAGCGTTGAAATTACATTTAATAATGTCGTTTTACCAGAACCAGATGGTCCCATAATTCCAACAAACTCACCCTCTTGAATTGAGAATGAAACACCTTTTAACGCGTGTGATTGGTTCTCACCTTTTTTACCGTACACTTTTTGAACGTTTTTCACGTCTACAACTGGTTTCGTCATATATATCCTCCTACGCTTGTTTTTCCATTACCTATTTTGCGCCTTTTAGAAGAGAACTGCTATTTGTTAACATTACAATTACCTTACACTTTTGTAATATAAAAAAGGCGCGCGTGTAAGGTTCGTTTTCTTTTGGATCAACCTCATTGGTAAATGCAATTTTATCAGCGATTCTCAAAGGAATATCGACTTACCGAAAAAAGATGACAATAAAAATAGACTGTTCCACAAAAGGAACAGCCCACTTCTCTTCCTATTTCTTTAAAGGTGTTACCGTCCAATACGTAATAACACGCCAAATCCATTCTAGTGGACCCATTTTAAAGATTTTCATCCAAATTACACTAAACACAATTTGAATAGCGTAAATTGCGATACATACATATAACGTCTGCATGTATGTTAAGTTTCCTGCAAAGTTACATACACTACCAGCAATTAAAATCATTGCAGTTTGTCCGATATAATTCGTTAAAGCCATACGACCGTAGTATTTCAATGGTGCTAACAATGTTTGAACTGGTTTTAACTGAAGTAATAAAATTAATGCTCCTACATAGAAAGCTGAAATAATTGGTCCAACTGTAACACCAATTTTTAAGAATTGACCTGCAGCGTCCATTGTTCCATCTTCATTCATAATTATCATATTTACAAATGGATTAGCAGGAACGTGCCCATATTGATACCATAACGCTGCAACACTTAAAACAAACATAATGCCTGTAAAAATAGCGACTTGTTTGATTTTTGCTGAAAGGTTTTCAAACACTTTATACTGCCCTGCAGCAAGACCTAATAAAATTAAACCTAATGGTAATAATTCCTTAGCTGCCATAATACTAAAAGCTATCGTAAGAATAAGACCGAGTACTACATTCACTTCTTTTTTCGCTTTATAAAACGGTAAAACGACTAATCCACAAATTGCGTATAACGCTAGTGCTTCTCCAGGCTGAAACATTTGATGAATTAAACCAAAAATAAATAGTGCAACTACGCGGCGTAGAAATAGAACGTACCCATTCTTCCCTTTCGCAATTGCTCTTGTAATAAAGATGTAGAATCCTACTCCAAATAAGAATGAGAAAATCGAGAAGAAACGACCTTCTACAAATAAGTATAGAAACCTTTGATAACTGGCATCTACTGTATTAGGATCGGGTACCTTAATATTTAGTAGTGCAAGAATATTTACTAAAATAATCCCCAGTAATGCGAAGCCACGAATGTAATCTAACTCATCAATTCGTTTGTTTGTAATGTTGTTCCCCATAAAGCAACTCCTTGTCCAAAATTTAATCCTCCCTTACTCTACTGGAAAAGTAAGCTTACAACTATCGGCAAACCTTACAGAAATCTTACATTATTGTCATATAGCAAAATAAAACCAGGTCATATTGCGACCTGGTTTACTCTGATTGCTTTGATCTTTGAGGTTGTCCTTTTTTACTGTTGCGCTGTTTCACTTGAACAACTGGATCAAGTTCATTTGAAAACTCAGCGTTATGTCCATTTTGCGTTTTTTGCTCTGGATTATTTTGATCGGAACGTTTCGCCATTACATTCACTCCTTATTAGTGCGGTGTAATAATCATTTGATGTTGCAGTTGGCGAATTGCCATGCGTGCTCTATTTAACTGCTCACGTTGCTCATCATTCGCATGTTGCTGCATCGTTTGTAAATCGTTATATGCTTGTTCTAATTGTAACTGTGCATCTGAATACTCCATCGTATTATAATGCTCTTGTCTCATACCTTGGTCTAATTGTTCTTTCGCATATTCCACCGCTTGTTCCGCTTGTGTAATATACGATTCAAGTGATTGACGCTCTGCCATAATTGTCCCTCCTTGCTTCAATTCCCCTTTAGTGTGTCCCTTCCATCTCTACCTTATGAGTATGTTATAATGGATTTTGTTTCATTTTGACTCGGCTTAGGAGGGAAAGTAATGAAGGTTCAAAACCCTTTTCCATATACAAACGACAATAAACGTTATCATACATGGAATTACCATTTACGAAATGAATTTGGTGAAAAAATCTTTAAAGTTTCATTAGATGCTGGCTTCGATTGCCCGAACCGTGACGGTACAGTTGCTTACGGTGGTTGTACATTTTGTAGTGCTGCCGGATCTGGTGACTTCGCTGGTGATCGCCGCGATGATGTTATAACGCAATATCATGAAATGAAAGAAAAAATGCGCTCAAAGTGGAAAGACGGAAAATGTATCGCTTATTTCCAAGCGTACACAAATACACATGCACCACTTGAAGTGTTAAAAGAAAAATTCGAACCGCTTCTAGCAGAAAAAGACGTTGTCGGTCTTTCTATCGCCACTCGTCCAGATTGCTTACCGGACGATGTCGTTGAATATTTAGCGGACTTAAATAAACGCACATACCTTTGGGTTGAACTCGGTTTACAAACTGTTCACGAACGAACTGCAAACCTTATTAATCGCGCTCATGATTACCCATCTTACGTGGAAGGTGTAAATAAATTACGTAAGCATGGCATTAGAGTTTGCTCTCATATTATTAACGGTCTTCCACTTGAAGATTACGACATGATGATGGAAACAGCTCGTGAAGTAGCGAAGCTTGATGTACAAGGAATTAAAATTCATTTACTTCATTTATTAAAAGGAACGCCAATGGTGAAGCAATATGAAAAAGGACAACTAGAATTCCTTTCTCTTGAAGATTACGTAAGTCTCGTTGTTGACCAACTTGAAATGATTCCAGAAGACGTAATTGTGCACCGTATCACAGGTGACGGTCCGCCTGACTTAATGATTGGTCCAATGTGGAGCTTAAATAAATGGGAAGTATTAAATTCCATCGATGCAGAATTTGTACGCCGCGGAAGCTGGCAAGGAAAATATGCAAATGAGGAGAAACAACAATGAAATTAGAACGTGTATTACCGTTTGCTCGCACACTACTGCAAACGGCAGTAAAAGAAGGCGATTACGCTGTAGATGCAACGCTCGGCAATGGACATGACACATGCTTCCTAGCTGAAATCGTTGGAGATAACGGAAAAGTATTTGGATTTGATATTCAAAAAGAAGCAATTGAAAGCTCTACTATCCGTCTAAAAGAAAAAGAGCTTTTTGAACGTACTGTTTTAGTTCACGATAGTCACGATACGCTTCTATCCGTACTACCAGAAGATGCAAAAGGAAAAGTAACAGGCGCTATCTTCAACTTAGGTTACCTTCCTGGTGGTGACAAGCATATCGTTACAAAACCGAACTCAACACTTTCGGCAATTGAACAATTACTAGAAGTAATGGCACCTGAAGGAATCATCGTCCTTGTCATTTACCACGGACACCCAGAAGGACAAGTAGAACGCGACGCTGTTCTCAAATTTGCAGAAGAACTCGACCAAAAACAAGCTCACGTACTACGATATGGCTTCATTAACCAGCAAAATAACCCGCCATTTATTGTGGCGATTGAGAAGCGCTAAATATATCGATGATTTTTCAATTATATCTATCGTAACTCCGGATACATCAAAGATTTTTTCGATATATCGACGATTCGACACACTATATCGACTTATCGACAAAACATAACAAAAAAAGACGTGCACTCATTGCACGTCTTTTTCTTATTCTCCTATATAATGGATATATACAATATTTGAAGAAAGAAGGATAGAACTTTGCTAGTAGAACTAAGAGAAATTCAAAAGAAGTACGGCAAATCACTTATACTAGACAACATCGATTTATCCATTCCAGAAGGAGAGGCACTCGCTATTATTGGCGGGAACGGGACTGGAAAAAGTACTCTACTCAAAATAATTGCAGGTTTTATTTCACCTACAGCAGGGACACTTCAAAGAAAAGAACATATACAAATCGGCTATGTACCTGAACATTTTCCTGAAGGGATTCGTTTTACATTAGAGGATTATTTATATCATCTCGGCCACATTCACGGTTTATCAACAAAATATTTAAAAGATAAAATTCCGATGCTTCTTGAGTCTTTCCATTTACATCATGCAAGGCATTCCGTTTTACGAAACTTTTCAAAAGGTATGAAACAAAAAACTGGCATTATGCAAGCATTGCTTACAGACGTCCATTTATTAATTTTAGATGAACCTCTTTCTGGACTTGATCCTAACTCTCAGCAAGAATTAGAACATATTTTACTCTCATTAAAACAACAAGGCATATCTATACTCTTCACATGTCATGAAAAACAACTACTAGAAAACTTCGCCGATAGAATTGTGACGTTAGCAAATCATACAATCACAGAAGATATCTCTGTGCAAAAAGTGGCAGAACAAGTCTATATTGAAGCAATCGTTCACGAAACGTTTTCAGCGATAGAACTACGGAAACAATTAGGTTTTATACACGTTACACACAATTCAAATCAAAACCTTATTCAATTACAAATCGAAAAAGAATATACAAACGAAATGCTTCAGTTTTTATTACATAAAAAAGCATCTATCACACTGCTACAACCTAACTTTTAAATCGAAAGAAGGTTTATTATGTTCGCGCTTATTCGTTACCATTTTCTCGACTATACAAAATCGTATAAGTACGTCCCTCCTATTGCGATGTACTTTGTGAGCTTACTTTTTGTATATACATATAAACCGACTCTTATTGTACCGACATACTTAGAAACAGCTCTCGCCCTTTATTTATTATCTGCCTGGATTACAATCACAATTTTTCATACTGAAGACCCTGTACAAGAACAAATTACTATTTCTCATACAAATAACATTTCAGCATTATACGTTGGTAAATATATTACAGCTCTTCTCATTTGTACTGTTTTATCTTTTATATCCGTAATCTACCCAATTTTTTTGCAAATGTTTAATGAAGAAATGACAGTTTCTTTATTTTTAGTCGGATTTCTCATTCACATGTCTTTCTCTATACTAGGAATTTCAATTGCAACTTTATTTACTAGAAATATTATTCCAAAAGCAAGCACAGCTTGGCTTAGCCTGATATTTATATTACTTATAACGATTGCCTCCATTCGGTTTAAAAAAGAGTTACTATGGTTTTTACCACCTGTCGAAAGCTTTCTAATGCTTGGTCAATATAAATTTAATATACTTACTCACACGCTATGGCTCACAGCTTGGGCTATCGTATATTCATTTTTATTACTTACTTTATTTCTTTTTGTCGTTCGCAAAAAACGTTTTTAATTACATATTAAAGGAGACGAAACAATGATCGGAATACTAGCAGGAATGGGGCCAAAATCAACTGGGCCATTCGTTGATACAGTTGTAGCAAAGTGCCAAACTATATACGGAGCAAAGCATGATATGGACTTTCCTCATATGATGATTTATTCTTGTCCAACACCGTTTTATATGGATCGGCCTATTGATCATGAGGCGATGAAAAAAGCAATTATTGAAGGGGCACAAAAACTTGAAAGTATTGGCGTAGACTTTATCGCTATGCCCTGCAATACAGCGCATCTTTATTTTGAAGAATTACAGCATTCTCTTTCTATCCCGATTTTAAATATAGTCGATGAGACGTTACAAGCAATTCCTGAAAGTACAAAAAGAGTCGCGCTTCTCGCAACAGAAGCGACAATTCAAGCTGGTATTTATCAAGACGGTATTGCAAAACGGAATATAGAATACATTCATCATGGAAAATGGCAAGAAATGATTAATCAAACTATTTCTTGTATTAAAGGCGGAGAAATTGAAAAAGCCCGCGAATTGTGGCATACGCTCGTTTTACAATTGAGAAATGAAGTAGATACCGCAATTATCGCATGTACCGATTTAAATGTTGTGGCGGATGAGGATTTTGTTGATTCCTCTCAATGTCTTGCTGAGGCGGTTGTTAGGATGTATCTATCAAATACAAAGAGATCTTCGTAAACATAGAAAACATTCCTTTTGAAATGTGTTTTTTTATTTGATAAAAACCCCCAAAACTTCTAACTTTCTTCACAATTCTTTCAAAGTAATCACACTTAATCTCGCTATATTAAAATGAGGAATTTATTCATATAGGGAAGGTTAGGGGAACTGAAAGTATGAAAGTAAATCGTTCGCTTCATTACATTTTTTGGCGTTGGCATTTTTATGCTGGGCTTTTTATTACACCGCTTCTTATTACGTTGTCACTGAGCGGAATTGGGTATTTATTTCGGGAAGAAGTTGAAGATTTCATCTATAAAGATTTATATTTTGGGAAGAGCGCCCAAACGGAATCTATTTCGATGTCTGATTCTATTTCCTTAACAGAGAAAAAATATCCACATTATAGTGTGGCGAAAATTAGTGAGTTTAATGGGGATTATAATACGAGGCTTACTATTGCAAATGAATATACAGGGCAACAAAAATATGTGTATTTAGATAGCAATAATCAAATTATTGGAGATCAAAATGCAAGTGAAACGTTTGCCAATATAATGCGGGAATTACATAGTTCTCTTTTAGTTGGTGGCACTGTCGTCAACTATACTGTAGAGCTTGCGGCATGCTGGACAATCTTTTTAATTGTGACTGGATTATATATGAGTATACGCCAATTCAAAAACACACCGGCATCCACTAAGCGAGAAAAAGCAAAACGACGTCATTCTATTATCGGTATTATATTTACAATTCCACTCGTTTTGTTAGTCGCATCTGGATTGCCATGGTCAGGATTTATGGGTAACCAAATTTATAAAATCGCATCGTCGAATGAATCGATTGGATATCCCAAGTTGTATATGGCACCGCCTGAATCAAAGGTAAAAGAATTGCCGTGGGCAACAAGAAAAGAAGCTCCTCCTGAATCGAATTCAAATGAGCCAAAAACAATTTCTGTCGATGAATTACAAAAAGGAATTGAAATAAAAAAGCCATACGTTATCTCACTACCAACTGATCCGAAAGGTGTATTCACCGTTTCGAAATCGAGCGGTTCTGGTATTACGGGCATGGATGTGGCACCAAATGAAGAAATAACAGCTTACTTTGATCAATATAGCGGAAAACTCATTTCAAAAACGGACTATCGTGATTATGGCTTATTTGCACAATGGTTCACTTACGGTATCCCGCTTCACGAAGGTCATTTATTCGGATGGCCAAATAAAATATTATGCTTACTAACGACATTATCTTTATTACTTCTTATTTATTACGGAGTAAAAATGTGGTTTGCAAGAAAGCCGAAAGGAAAATTAGCAGCACCGCCAAAACAAAGAGATAAAAAAAGCATAATCGTTTTCTTTATCATGATGGTTATACTAGGCGCTGTCATGCCTTTATTCGGACTATCTGTTTTAGTTATTTTCGCAATTGAACTTCTCATATATGTATTTTCAAAAATACGATCATAAATAAAAAAGCATTTGTACTCTCGTGTACAAATGCTTTTTTATTTACTATTCGTTTGTTTTTTTCTACTATTCATTAAGAACACGATATCTACAATAATAATTGTGCCAATTATTACTTGCGGCACATAATCCATCATAGTAGGACCACTTGGCCTATTCATCATCATATACATTCCAGTTACAAATGAAATGGAAAGTAGCATGAGTAACGTTACTTCAATATTTTCATATAGCTTTTGAAACAATCGCTTCATTTCCACCACCATCATTTACCATATTATAACAAAAAACCACTCTACATGAGTGGTTTTTTTCATCACTGCGCCATTTTCTTTCGGTACATCTTCCCGTTCCAATAGAAGAATCGTGAAGTAAGCCCTCCGTATTTTACAATGCGCCGTGCCATTTTGTTCATATTCTTTTGTGCTGATACTTTTTGATCTGATAAATAAATACCAAGTAACCCTCGGCTTATGAGACGATGAAACTTCGCATGAGGTAAATCACCAATGCTCTTCTCTGCTTCTTCTACAAAATGTTTCATACGATCTAATATCGCTTGCTCGTTTTCATAATAACTACAGAAATTCAAATCCCCGCCGGCGCGGTCTTCTTCTTGATCGATGAAATAATCAAGTAAAATGTGAAGTCCTTGTACGTATGGGAAGTATCCTTGTCTAATTTTCGCAATATCTTCATCATGTAATTCATCATGAAATGCATATGCTACAAGACAGAAGATTCCAAGTGTAGAACCGGCACATGCTGAAAATTCAAACCAGCTCATTTCAGGTAAATTTTCTTTATGTGCTTCAAACCATTTTTGTAAGCGTGGTTCTCTTTCTTCTAACTTCACGTGTTTATGAATTTGCAAATCACAATAATAACAAGCAAGTTCATGAAGAACAGGAGCAATTTTTTCATAGTGCTTCGTTTTCTTTAAAACATCTTGGCATGTTTCAACAAGTTCATCTAAATAACCACCATCGTCTTGGTCATCACGATAGCGATAATAATTACCGCCACCTTCTACTTCAGGTGATAATGCCATTAACATAGATTCATGCAGTGCGGCAAAATCATTCGGATCAAGTGATGTACTGCGGTCACATAAATTATCTAAATAATCGCTGATTGTTTGATACGCTACGATAAAACGAATGCATTCCTCTCGGTGCTCATTTGCTAACAGTGCTAAAATACCACCGCCTTCGCAATGAAACGTTTTATTCTCAATACTCGCGATTGCCTGACTATGAAGCTCATCATTCGGAATATGGTAGGCACGCTCTTTCCACACCGCTAGCTCATGGTGTACTACCGGAAACACATCACGGTATACTTTCGCCATGAGCGTTATGGGATTACTCGGTACGTTCACTTCTTCCTTCATCTCCTCTATTCGATGTACAAATAATTTACTTATTTGTTTGTTTCTATTATGTTATTGATGCGTATTTCAGTAAATGACTGAATATAATTCAAAATTTCATCACGCTCATACTCATTTAATAACTCGTGATAACAATTCGGCCATTCTTTAAAAGCCTTATCACTTATTTTAACATTATCAAACCAAGTGCGGACACGTATTTTATCTACAAGTCTATCCTCACAAGCTTGCATTAGCAAGAGCGGAACATCTGGAAAATCATCTATTTTTTTATGAGCAATTTCGATAGACTTAATCAATTCACTATACCAACGTACTGATACTTTGCGCAAGAACAATGAATCATTCTCCATCGCGTCCCTAACTTCATGATTACGAGTGGACATTTCCACTGTAAGATTCGTTGCAAATTGCAATTTTGGAGCGATAATATTTAATATTTTTGAGGCAGCTTGAAGTGGTGCTGAAGGTCCAGCTACTAAGCCTAAACATGGCGAACTTAAAATAATGCCGTCTACATCTTCTCTCTTCGTTTCTTGCATCATACGAATGACAATAAGACCACCCATACTATGACCAAATATAAAAATAGGTAACCTATACTTTCTTGCCTCTTTCACCCATAATTTAACTTCCTCTATGTATTCATCAAATGAATCAATATGTCCTCTATTTCTCGAAGTCGTTCCATGTGACGGAAGGTCCCCCATTACGACGTGGTAGCCGATATGATTCCACATTTCCGCAACGGCTTCGTAACGTCCGTGATATTCCATTGCGCCGTGCACGATAACAACGACAGCTTTCGCTTCCTCTGCTTCATAATTCCACATACGGACCTCCTCCATTTCACTCTTTCTCATAATTTGATACACTGAAACTAGTCTCTAGGAAAGGAAGACTTTACATGATATATCCTTACAAAGAAAAAAATCCAAAAATTGCGAGTAGTGCTTTTGTCGCTGATTATGTTACGATTACAGGCGACGTTTCCATTGGTGAAGAATCAAGTATTTGGTTTAATACAGTCATACGCGGTGATGTTTCACCAACAATCATTGGAAACCGGGTAAATGTACAAGACCAATGTACACTTCACCAAAGCCCACAGTATCCTCTTATTTTAGAAGACGACGTAACCATTGGACATCAAGTTATTTTACATAGCTGTCATATTAAAAAAGATGCTTTAATTGGAATGGGATCTATTATATTAGATGGTGCTGAAATTGGTGAAGGAGCCTTTATCGGTGCTGGCAGCCTCGTTTCACAAGGAAAGAAAATCCCGCCAAACACATTAGCATTCGGTCGACCAGCTAAAGTCGTTCGTGAATTAACAGAAGAAGACCGTAAAGACATGGAGCGAATTCGCACACAATATGTTGAAAAAGGCCAGTATTATAAATCATTACAGAAGTAACTTTTCCAGCTGCCATTAAAGTGGCAGCTTTTTATATAAAAACTAACTTTTTCTTTACAAAACATTATTACTCCCTCAATAAAATCTTATTAAAATAAAAGCTAATATCTCCATATATATGTAAACGAGGGAGGAGAATTTTCATGAAGGTCAGTGGACTGTATAAAATAGAATGTTACATTTTCAAAGGAATTAACCGATACTTTGATCAAAAAACATTAAATATCTTTTTCAGCAATATTACTCATATCGGTGGTGCTACTTTCTCAATCGCACTCACACTTTTCTTTTTAATTTTTGCAAAAGGGACTTTGCATCAAGCTGCAATCGCAACTGCTATTTCTTTAGCAATTAGCCATATTCCTGTACAAATATTAAAAAGATGGTATCCGCGAAAACGCCCTTATTTAACAATTCAGGATGCGAAATATCCAGTCCATCCATTAAAAGACCACTCTTTCCCGTCTGGTCATACAACAGCCGTTTTCTCTGTCCTTATTCCATTTATTTGCTATAATCCAAGCATATTTGCTTTTCTATTACCGTTAGCATTATGCGTTGGTATTTCTCGCATTTATTTAGGGCTTCACTATCCGTCTGATGTATTCGTCGGTATGTGCCTCGGCACTTGCTCTGGCATCATCTCTTTTTATCAATTCATCCCACTTTTCACATAAAGGAGTGATATGATGAGAGTCGCCATTTTTACCGATACTTTTACGCCACAAGTTAACGGGGTTGCGAAAACATTAGAACGATTAACACGTTACTTTCAGAAAGAAAAGATCGCCTATTCTGTTTTCGCCCCTCAGCATACAGCTGAAGATAATTTCGTAGCTAATGTGAACAAGATGAGAAGTATCCCGTTAACAATATTATATCCAGAATGTCGTTTTTCTTTTCCTACTCCACGCATTAAACGGGAACTACTTTCCTTTAAACCTGACATTATTCACATTGCCACACCTTTCAACATGGGACTTTGTGGATTGTATTATGCAAAAAAGTTAAACATCCCAGTTGTCGGTTCTTATCATACTGATTTCGATGCCTATTTACGTTATTACAAAATCGAATTCCTCTCCAATATGCTTTGGAACTATTTAAAATGGTTTCATAGTCATATGCAAAAAAATTTTGTACCTTCCTTTGAAACGTTACACCAACTAAAAAATAAAGGCTTTCATTCCCTCTCCATATGGGGACGTGGTGTAGATTGCACACTCTTTCATCCATCTTACAATACAGACCTATTCCGAAAAAAATATAATATTACAGCGAAGTATGTCCTTTCCTATGTTGGACGGCTTGCCCCTGAAAAAGATATTGATACGTTACAACACCTTATCGCGAAAACAGCGCATACTCGAAACGATATTCATTGGCTCATTGCAGGAGACGGTCCTCTAGCAATACATTTACGTGAAGCTGTTCCAAATACAAATGTCACTTTTACTGGATATTTACAAGGTAAGGATTTAGCTGAAGCATATGCTTGTTCTAACATCATGGTATTTCCATCCGCTACTGAAACGTTCGGAAATGTCGTACTCGAATCACTTGCATGCGGTACACCTGTCATCGGTGCAAATAGTGGCGGGGTTAAAAATATTATTACGGATGGACAGACAGGAGTTCTTTGCCCGCCCAAACATGCGGATTCATTTCTATCATCCATCCATTCTTTATTGCGAAATGAAGAGCAACTTATGCAAATGAGCATAGCGGCTTCATCTTATGCTAAAACAAAAAGCTGGGATGAGATTTTCCGTGGGTTACTTGACCAATACGAAACCGTCCTTCAGAACACCGCATCAGAATTACTCGCTTAAACAGAAGAGCTCCCTTCAACTAGACGAAGGGAGTTTATTACACAGTTATAAACTTTAGTTTCATAAATGATACATAAGGTTAAACATTGTTTTATTTCTATATTCATTATATCAAAAATAAACATAACTAAACCGACTTGTAATAAAAACCCATAAAAATTAATATATGGTTATACAGTATTTTAACTGTATAGTGATTTTAAGAATTTCCCTTAAAATCAACTTACTCACATACCTTTATACAGTAATTGTTCCCCAATTTCTGTATACCAAAAAACCTTTCATTCATTTGAAAGGTTTTTTTGAGCCTGCACATATTCTTCTTTCGTATTCACATTTATAAACCAATCCGCATGCGCTTGTACATCTTCTCCAGCAACATACTTTACATTACATTGTGATAAAAGCTGGCCCACACTTCTTTTTTCTTCCTGAAGCAAAGCATAAATCTTTTCTTTCACACGGTTATGATACGCTGCAAGTAACGGTTGTTTTCTTCCATTAATAATAGGTACAACCGCATCATATTCATTACTCGTTTGCTCTAGTAAAATGGTAAGCCACTCTGGCGAAACGTTTGGTGCATCGCAAGGCATAATAGCGTACCAATCTGCTTCTATATATTCCATACCTGATACAATGCCGGCAAGCGGTCCATTTCCTTTATAATGCGGAATATCTTCTATAACAGGAACTTGTACGAGTTGCTCTACTCGCTCTTTTATATCAGTATGGCTAATTACTACAATGTCTTGCAAAGTATTTCCCATCACTTTCACAATATGCTCAACAAAAGTAGTTCCCTTCCAAATTGCTAACGCTTTCGGCTCACCGAATCGACTCGACATACCGCCTGCTAATACAATTCCAGCATACTTACTCATTGGCGATGCAGCTCAAATGTAATATGACCTAATTCCGGTAAAATTAATTTATTCATCGCAAGGCGAACTGCTCCGCTCGATCCTGGCATCGAGAAAACTACTTTGCGCCCAATTGTACCACCAATCGCTCTACTTAACATTGCGCTGCTTCCGATATCTTCTAAATAACTAATCATACGGAACAGCTCACCAAATCCGACAATTTCTTTATGTAATAACGCTGATACTGCTTCAATTGTGACATCGCGTTTCGTAATACCAGTACCGCCATTTGTTAATACAACATCTACATCTTCCTTATGATAACCAGCTAACACCGCTTGCTGAATACTTTCTTTATCATCTTTTACAATTTCATAAGAAGTTACTTTATGTCCCGCTTCTTTTAACAATTCATGTAATAGTTGTCCGCTCTTATCTGTCTCTTCCGTACGTGTATCGGAAATCGTCACGATCTTACAACGCACTTCTTTCGGAGCTTGTTTTTTATGTTCAGTTACACTCATTTTTCATCTTCCCTTTCATTTTATTGTAAAATTATGTATGAAGCAAAGAATTCAACATGATACAATATAAGTATGTTTATCCATATAAAGGAGCTTTACATGATTCAAAATATGAAACGATCCGTACCCATTATACCATTCCTAATTATATTATCCCTTTTTCAATGTATCGCTTACGGGTTCGATATTAACTTTTTAAAATTGTATGTACTTTTGCCTGATGGTGGTATTCGTTACTATTTGACTAGCACATTAATTCCTCTCGTACTTGCCTATATAATAGATTTTATTTTTAAACGTTCTATCTCTAAATAAGGAGGTCTACATATTATGGAACTTTATAAAAAACTAACAACAACATTCATCCTCTTATTCGTCGCTTCCATTACTGTCGGCTTTTCTCTAAAAGGCGCAATTCCATACGCTACATTAGTAAGCATTATATTCGCAACACTATTTTTACTAAGCAGTGCCTTTTGCGCGGGTAAAGCACGTCAAATGAAAGGTTGATTACATATGTTCCAGAAGAAACCAATCCTTTGTAAATCATGTAAAAAAGAAATACAAACGTATGAAAAAGCATGGATTCATATGCCCTTTCCAGCAAATAGTATGACGAATATGAAAAAGTATATTGAGCTAGACGGCGAAGTGTATTGTAGCTCATGTATTCAAATTGGAAGTAAAACAAAATAAAAAAAGCTTTGCGCTCACGGCGCAAAGCTTTTTTTCATATATTATAGACCAGCTTGCTCTTTTAAAGCTGCAGCTTTGTCTGTACGTTCCCATGTTAGGTCTACATCAGTACGTCCGAAGTGGCCGTAAGCTGCTGTTTGTTTATAAATTGGGCGACGTAAGTCTAGCATTTTAATAATACCAGCTGGGCGAAGATCGAAGTTGTTACGAACTAGTTCTACTAGTACGTCTTCAGATACTTTACCAGTCCCGAATGTATCAACTGAAATTGATACTGGTTGTGCTACACCAATTGCGTATGCAAGTTGTACTTCTGCTTTGTCAGCAAGACCAGCTGCTACGATGTTTTTCGCAACATAACGAGCTGCATATGCTGCAGAACGGTCAACTTTCGTTGCATCTTTACCAGAGAATGCACCGCCACCGTGGCGAGCGTATCCACCATAAGTATCAACGATGATTTTACGTCCTGTTAAACCAGCATCACCTTGTGGTCCACCAATTACGAAGCGGCCAGTTGGGTTAATGAAGAATTTCGTTTCTCCATCCATTAATTCTGCTGGAACTACAGCTTTAATTACATGCTCTTTTAAATCGCGATCGATTTCTTCCCATGTAACATCTGGATGATGCTGTGTAGAAATTACGATTGTATCTACACGTACAGGTTTACCATTTTCATCATACTCAACTGTAACTTGCGTTTTTCCATCCGGACGTAAGTATGATAATGTGTCATCTTTACGTACTTCAGTTAAACGGCGAGCTAATTTGTGAGCAAGCGAGATTGGAAGTGGCATTAATTCTTGTGTTTCATTACATGCGAAGCCAAACATTAAACCTTGGTCTCCCGCACCAATTGCCTCAATCTCAGCGTCAGTCATTAGACCTTCGCGTGCTTCTAGCGCTTGGTCAACACCCATAGCGATGTCAGCAGATTGCTCATCGATAGATGTTAAAACTGCACAAGTTTCTGCATCGAATCCGTATTTTGCGCGTGTGTAACCAATGCCTTGAATTGTTTCACGAACGATTTTTGGAATATCTACGTAAGTAGAAGTCGTAATTTCCCCCGCTACCAATACTAAACCAGTTGTTACAGTTGTTTCACAAGCTACACGTGCATTTGCGTCCTTTGATAAGATCGCATCTAAAATTGAATCAGAAATTTGGTCACAAATTTTATCTGGATGTCCTTCAGTTACAGACTCAGATGTGAACAGATGACGTTTTTTTGTCATGTGGTAAACCTCCCTACAGTAATTGTATATATTGTACGGAACTCATCCTTAATTTGCCACAAACTGCGACATACATTTATTCTCCCACACAAGCATACAGAAAAACCTTTCCTACTTTACATAGAGGAAAGGTTTAATTTGCTACTTGCATACTGCTTTTTGCCCTTTGCTCTTATCGTTCGAGACCGTTAGCCTCGCACAGGTTTTAGCACCTATTCACCTGTATTTACCACTACAAGTGAGGTTGCTGGGCTTCATCGGGCCTGTCCCTCCGCCAGCTCGGGATAAGAGAGTATCCGTCCCAACCTATACTAAAGAAATGATATTCATTTGTCAATTAATATTCACATTTTCCTGAAAGTTTTTCTCAATACGCCTGGAATGAAATATTAATAAGGAAATAATACATTCACACAAACAAAAAGAAATAAATAGTATACATTATTTATATAATTGTGTTATACTCTTGTTGGGGATTACGAGAAATATTTCATTAAATGAAAAGGATGGTATATAAATATGAGTACTGTGAATGTCCAAATTGGTTTACACGAATTATTGAACGGAAGCAATGCACAGATTCAACTAAGTGTTCCGCAATTAGTGGAAAAAGTATTAATGCGAAATGAAGGGAAATTAACTTCTACTGGTGCCGTTTCTGCTTCAACAGGAAAATATACAGGACGTTCTCCTAAAGATAAATTTATTGTGAAAGAAGCATCGGTTGCTGACAAAATTGCTTGGGGAGCAGTGAATCAACCGATTTCTGAAGAACATTTTAATAAATTATACACTAAAGTTTTAGAATACTTAAAAGAAAAAGAAGAGTTATTCATCTTCAATGGATTTGCAGGCGCTGACCGCAATTACCGCCTACCAATTCAAGTTATTAACGAATATGCATGGCACAATTTATTTGTACATCAATTATTCATTCGTCCAACTGAAGAAGAATTAACAACTCATGAATCAGAGTTCACAATTGTTTCTGCACCGAATTTCAAAGCTGATCCAGCTGTTGACGGTACAAACTCTGAAGCATTCATTATGGTTTCATTCGAAAAACGTATCGTACTAATTGGTGGTACAGAATACGCTGGAGAAATGAAAAAATCAATCTTCTCTATTATGAACTTCTTACTACCTGAACAAGATATTCTTTCTATGCACTGCTCTGCAAACGTAGGTGAAGAAGGTGACGTAGCACTATTCTTCGGTTTATCTGGAACAGGTAAAACAACATTATCTGCTGATCCACACCGTAAATTAATCGGTGATGATGAGCATGGTTGGTCTGATAACGGTGTATTCAATATTGAAGGCGGTTGCTACGCAAAATGTGTAAACCTTTCTCACGAGAAAGAACCACAAATTTTCGATGCAATCAAATTTGGATCTGTTTTAGAAAACGTTATCATTAATAACCAAACGCGTATCGCAGACTATAACGATACTACTTTAACAGAAAATACTCGTGCTGCATACCCTATGCATGCGATTGACAATATCGTACTGCCAAGTGTTGCTGGACACCCAAATACAATCATTTTCTTAACTGCTGATGCATCTGGCGTATTGCCTCCAATCAGTAAGTTATCAAAAGAACAAGCTATGTATCATTTCTTAAGTGGTTACACTAGTAAACTAGCAGGAACAGAGCGCGGCGTTACATCTCCGCAAGCAACATTCTCAACCTGCTTCGGTTCACCATTCTTACCACTTGATGCATCTCGCTATGCTGAAATGCTTGGTGAAAAAATCGAGAAACACGATGCGAAAGTATTCTTAGTAAACACTGGCTGGACTGGTGGCGAATACGGCATTGGTAAACGTATGAACTTAGGTTACACTCGTGCAATGATTCAAGCAGCATTAAGCGGCGAACTTGCGAAAACTGAAACAGCTAAACATGACATCTTCGGTCTTGAAGTTCCACTTCACGTACCAGGTGTACCTGACGAAGTGTTAATGCCTGAACAAACTTGGGCTGATAAAGCTGCTTACAAAGCGAAAGCAATCGAGCTTGCGAGCGAATTCAAAGAGAACTTCAAAAAGTTCGACAGCGTTTCTGAAGATATTATTAACTTAGGCGGTCCAATCGCTTAAGTACAAACTTTCTGTTGGAATACCCCTTTTACTCATATGAATAAGTGTCGTGTAACCGTAAAGTTCCGCGTACTCACCGACAAAACCCAATGCGGCTTAACGGTTATACACACTTACATAAAAAAGAAGCTTACGTTAAAAACGTAAGCTTCTTTCTATATCTTATCTCTTCATCTATGACTTAGTTCGTAAAATCACAGAAAATTCATTTTATATTCATTCATTATTATTTTTTTATGATAAAATTTACATATGAAGGAAAGGATGAGGCCTATGAAAAATTTTTCTCGTACAGGAAAAATTTTATTCAGTTACGGAGCGATCCAAATGTTTTGAGGACTTGTGATGCTTAACGTTAATTTATTTGAGCATACAAGTGAAACGATAAAATATATTATTCTAATTACCGGAATAATTTGTTGTATTATATCCACCTTTTTTAAAGAACATAAGAGTCATACTAATACGTGATTTCATGTTAGCTTATAGGAAGCAGCAACCTGTATTTTATGCAAAATTATGCTTCCTATTGTAACTACCCCTCGCCGGATCCTCTATTCCACCTAAAAAGAGGCTTTTTATCTTTTTAGCTCTTTGTTAATTCTTCCTCATCTTTCATACTATAGTAGCCTAAATTCACAACGATTAAGAAATAACCCCCCAGAATCCCTACTGCAAATGCCCACATAACCATGTGGTGCTCAATTTCGTACATAATAACAGCGCCCAAAATGGCAGCTGCAAAACGATTAAACATACCGAGCGTCGGTGCTTTCGTTTTCTTTACGATACTATCTCCAAGCTTCTCAATTCGTCTCCCTAAAAGCCAAACACAATACATACTTACGATAAGTCCAATTCCAGCACCTAGAAAATGAGCTGAAAACGGTGTTAACATCCATCCTAGCAAAAGAAAACCTAGTAAATAATACGATTGAATTTTAAATGATCTTAATGACATACTAATCATGCTGTTCTCCTCTTCAGTAATTTTTATCTATCCAACAAAAGCTGTATAACTCATTTCTTTCGAGTTCATACTACTTAAAATTCATTTCACTCAAATTAAAAACAACATAAACAGTATGTTTATGTTGTTTGAATGTTTTCAGGAAATAATATTATACAAGATTTCAAACATCATATTCTCATAATTTGTGACGTTTTTCCAAACATTTTTCGTCCATTTATGAAAAAAGTGATATCAATCTATGAACATACGGATATGATGTAATAAGTACACAAATAAAGGGGGCGTCTAATGATTTATTTTTTAATGGCTCTCATTCACCTCATTATCCCTGCACTTATTGGACTTTCATTGTATTGGTACACGAAAAATCATAGTATTTTCTACGCTGTCCTCGGTGTTCTTCTTCCAGGTATTATTCTTATCACACTCTTCCGTATTCCATTTTTAAACTTAATTCCACTTATTACTGCTATCTTATTTCTCGTCTTCTTACCAAAAATAAAAAAATAGGAAAGCAGATCATAGATGATCTGTTTTCCTATTTTGATATAGGTTCCCCCGCAGTAGAATGAATTTTTACTTTCTCCGATTTCACAAACCATAGACCGAAGAAAATAATAATTCCACCGATTATTTGTTGAAATGATACATATTCATTTGCCCATATAGCTGCAAATAAAACAGCTACAAGTGGCGTTATATACATATATACCATCGTATGTGACGCGCCAATTTTTTGAATACCAACATACCACATCACTAAACCAAATACTGTTACAAAGAAAATGGAATATAGTAAAGCGAATAGTGTCATTCCATGTGTAATGTGAAATGGCATTATAAATACATGTGGTCCACTTAACAATAAAAGCGGAATCGCGCCAACTAATGCTGACCATGCGGTAACACGTAGTGCTGAATATTTTTTAATTAATGGACCTGCTAAAACAGGATAAAGCCCCCAGCATATTGATGTAATAAGTCCAATTCCGTTACCATAAAAAGAACTAGCAAGCGAATGCCCTGCTAATAAAACTAATGCAGCACCACCAAAGGCAATTATAGAACCGATGAGTTTTCGAGAAGAAAACTTTTCTTGTTTCAAAAAAATAGCAAATACAGTTGTAAAAATAGGTGAAATAGAAATGAGTAAAGAGGCATTTGTAGCGGACGTATATTTGACAGTTTCCATAAATAACGTTTGATACAGTACAATACCTACAACACTAACGATGATTAATCTAGGTATATCCTTTCGTTCCATATAAACCGACTTTTCAATAAAAAATGTAAGGAGTAACATAAGCGGTGCCGCTGATATCATCCGAAGTGCAGTAAACTCAATTGCTGTAAATTCTAAAAGTCCATATTTAGCAATCGTAAAATTAATCCCCCAAATAATAACGACTGCTAAAATTAATAACTCAATCCCCCATCTTCTCATGCATATCCCCTCCGCAAATAAGATTATACAGAAAATTCAATCACATGTACATTTCATTATGTGAAAAAATCTTTGTATTGTATGGAGAGGTTTGCTTTGTTTGGTACATAAACTTATATCGACGATTTTTCGAATATATCGACTTATCAACAAAAAACGAAAATAATAGTACCTTATATAATAAAAAGATGGTCCAAAAATATTTTGGACCATCTTTTCTTTCTTACACTCGAACGTGTAACTTCATATTTGGATTATAAAATTGGCTTGGGCTCTTCAGCTGAAAAGTTCCTCCAACTTCATGCCAATCAACTGTTAACTTATCATCCATAAATACAAGCTTTGTACGATCTGCGATAAAATTCATTGCGCTAGATTCGATATCCACATCGCGCTCATCTTTTTCTGCTACAGCTACTAAATCGATAATTCCGCTCATTACACAACCGCAACCTTCATTATCGTAAAATAACTTTATATATTTCGCTTCATTTGGAATCGTATCCATAATCTTTTTATATGCTGCTTCTGTTACAGTAACGTACATATGTTAATCTTCATCCTCTCTTCTCATATCCTTCATACATTGTACCACCATTTTCTCTTAAATTTATATACAGAAAATTAAGACTAATATACAATATATGTAATAAAGGAGGTTGTATCACTCATGTTCAAATTACTGCGATACCCCATCTTCTTAGGCCTACTCGGTAGCTTTTTTATTTCTAGCGGAATGCTATTACAACATATACTTCCTTATTCTCCTTCTATTGGTTGGATTTTAGGCTTTATTTGTTTCCTAACCGCTTCTTATTTTGCTATGAAAAAATAAGAATCACTTTAAGATTTATTTGCAGCTTAATTTTGACTTGGGTGTTACTTTCGGCCCACAAGAGAAACGTTGGCTCTATAACGATTCAACTCTCCTCTCTATTTTAAAATCTATACACAATACGATTGAACACACAAAAATATAGAATTCATAATATGTATATAGTGGTTCTATTTTTAAAACTAGTTTTTCAAAATATAGAAAGGAGAACATACATGTACCCACGTAATTGTTTTAGTTGCGACGGCAGACGCAATAGTAGTTCTAACGGAAACACCGGGCCCACTGGTAGCACCGGACCTACTGGAAACACTGGCTCTGCCGGCATCACTGGACCTTCCGGGAACACCGGACCCACTGGTAGTACTGGACCTACTGGCTCTGCCGGGCCTTCCGGAGCTGGTTTCCAAAGTACTACCGCCTTTAGTCTAGCAGCCGCCCCCACCTATAAAAAAGGACAAGTTGTCACTTATACGAGCAGCGGCTATGTTGTAAAAAAAGATGCACCTCAAGGATTTCCGAATGTATCTCCAGATTATATCGTATTAGTAGAAAGTGGGCCTACTGGAAACACTGGCAGTACTGGACCTTCTGGCGGTACCGGACCTTCCGGCATCAATGGACCTACGGGGAATACTGGATCTACTGGCAGTACTGGGCCTACGGGGAATACTGGATCTACTGGCAGTACTGGGCCTACGGGGAATACTGGACCTTCTGGCAGTACTGGGCCTACGGGGAATACTGGATCTACTGGCAGTACTGGGCCTACGGGGAATACTGGACCTTCTGGTAGTACCGGACCTACTGGCATTACCGGGCCTACTGGATTTACCGGGCCTACTGGCATTACCGGGCCTACTGGATTTACTGGTTCTACTGGTAGTACCGGACCTACTGGATTTACTGGATTTACTGGCATTACCGGACCTACTGGAACTGCAGGTAGTGCCTCAGCAAAAAGTATTATTTTTCAAGGAACAAATGCTGGTTTTCAACGTATAGCGGGTTCTCCTGGCATTGACTCCAATGTTATTCCATATGTCACTGCTGGAGACGGTAGTGTAGTTGGCTTTGCTGCATCTATAAATGTAAATAACTTACCTGCTGCTGTTTATACGATTGATATTTGCAGGAATGTCCCAACAAACCTCACTGCCCCTACTTCCAGTTACATTTTAACTACTATTACCTTAACTACCACGGACAAAATTACCGGAACTATAGTATTTTCCATTAAACCGACGGATACTGGATCAGGACAAATTCAAGTATTTAATCCTACTCCAGCCGTAGGTCCGGCTACTGTAACTTGGACTAGCATTACAACTGGAAACCCTGTTTCAAGAGGGGATGCTATATCTCTTTATATTAACCCTGGAATTACTGCCAGTGCTGTATATTCTATTTTTCTAATCACTAATATTTAGTTCCTTCTTAACAGTAATTTATTTAACAAAAAAAGGAGATCACTCTCAAATAAGTAATCTCCCTTTTAAAAATTTTTTCATTACATTGGCAATACAATCTTCACAGTCGTTCCAACCCCAACTTCACTTTCAAAACTCATTTTACCGTTGTGGTCTTTAATAATTTTTTCTGTAACTACTAAACCTAAACCTGTTCCCGTTTCTTTCGTTGTGTAAAAAGCTTCATTTAACTTCGGAATTTTGTCTTTTGGAATACCGCAACCTTCATCCTTAACTTGAACAATGATTGCATCTTCTACAGTCACTTTAATCGTAATCGTTCCGCCAACTGACATTGCTTCAATCGCATTTTTAATTAAATTAAAAAATACTTGCTTTAATCGTTTTTCATCGCATGTAATCGATGGTATGTCTTTACTATAAATACCTTGTATGTGCACTCCTTGCTTTAAAGCAGGCTTTCCCATAACTCGAATAACATAAGCGATAATTTCTTCTATATTATGAACTTCTGATTCTAGTGATTTAGATTTCTCAAATCCACTAAGTTCTGTAGCGATTGTATGAATTCGCTCTACTTCTTGTTTCATAATATCACTATATATTTTATCCTCAGGATATTTATTTGCTTGCTTATTAACAAATTTATCTAAATTAGCTAGAGGTCTTCTAATTTTGTAACCAATAACTGTAGCCATTTTCCCAACAGTTGCTAGCTTTTCTGTTTGTTGTATTTCTTTATCCATCATCTCAAGCGTACGAACGTAAGATTGAAACCTTAAAAACATAATCCAACATATGATAGTAAATACGCTATATAATGCCATCGGGATTAAAACGAGTGACGAGTGAATAATGATTCCTATAAGAGCGTATTTCCCAACAAGTATACCAGTAACTAACCAAAAATACCTTTTGTTCACAAAGAGTGGGGCAAATAAAATAAAAAATCCTTCTACTATATTCCCACCATCAAACTCAGCATCACTACCGTAGTAAATCATAAAATTATGGATAAAATCTAATAGGTTATATCCAATTAGAATAATATATTTCACTGCAAATGGATTCTTCCATTTCATGAAGTATACTCCAATACAAAACAAAATCACCATTAGAAAATAAAGCCATAAACCTAAACCATCTTCAAATTGTCCTACTCCTTCTTGCTCTCCTCCTATTAAAGGTACAATAAATTCGTAGGCAAGATCGTATACAAAAAATATAATGAAAAATAAACTTAAAAATATTTTCAGTGCCTTCATTTCTTCATTTTTAAATATATTGTCTTTATTCATATCGTAACTCCTAGCTTTTCTCCCTCTTGGATTTCATTATTTCCACGTTGCTTCGGGAGCATAATATCTATTCTAGTTCCAATATCTCTTTCACTTGAAATATGTAATTCACCAAGATGCTGCTCAGTAACAAGCCGATTCGCTACAGTAAGTCCTAGGCCAATTTTATCTTGTTTCGTTGTATAAAAGGCCTCTTTAACACGAGCTAAATTTTCTTTCTTAATACCGTAACCATTATCAATTACACTTAGCATTACATAATCTTGTCCTTTGTTTTCTAACCGTAACTCTAATGTGCCACCTTGCTCCATTGCCTCCAGAGCATTTTTTATGACATATAGAAAGACTCCTCTTATTTTCCGCTCATCACATTCAACTTCTATCGTCTTTTCTTCCACATTAGAAATAAACTGGACGCTAGATTCATTCATTTTTTCGCGAACAATTTTTACTGCTTGTAATGCAATTTCACCTATATTATGTTTCTTATAAACAGAAGGTTTACATGTAGCAACTTCCATTAACTCACTTATCATATTATTCATATTTTCTATTTCAAAAATCATCTGTTCGTAAATAGGGTCCTCCTCATGCTTCTCTCGTTGTAATTGCGTAAACCCTTTTAATGAAGCAAGTGGATTTTTAATTTCATGTCCCACTGTCGCTGCCATTTTTCCGATTACTGCTAATTTTTGTGATTCACTAGCAATCTTAATACTTTCCTTTACCGCTGAAAGGTATTGTATAAATCGATTTAAAATGATGTATGCCGCTATTAATACGAGTGTATACATAATGAGGAACATAAATCCTTTTACTTCCTTTAATACGAATAAATAAATAACATATTTCCCTACAATTGTCGAAAGTACAAACACAAAATATTTTTTATTTAAAAATATAGGTACAAAGAAGATGAAAATAATTTCTATTATATTTACTCCATCAAATGCCGCCTCATTATAAAGCATATACGAAAGTATATTAACGATTTCTATTCCTATGTATGCAAATACACATGCATATTTAACAAGGTTCGCTTTCTCTTTTTTTATTAAATATACATTCACACCGAGTATTGCAGTTCCGCAAATAACTTGCCATAGTATGCTATGCCCCATATCCGTTAATGATTTATTTTCTAATACGATTGCATAGAAAATTTGGTATGAAACAACAATGACATATAGCACCCATAAAAAAATTTTTGCATTCCTTTCTTCTTCTTTATATGATAGAAAACTTCCTTTCACTTCAACACCCCTTCAAAATAATATCTCGAAGAATACCATTTATTATAATAAATGATTTTCATAGACAAACAAAGATAAATCGAACATTTGAGGAAAATCATCCCAATAAAGCAAAGTATCTTCAGGCTATATAAGCATAAAAGCTATAAACAATAATACGTATATTATGGGAGGTGTTTTATGTGGACGGCAAAAAAAATAAAAAAACAGAACAACTGGAACCCTTCACGCGTGAGAATGAAGGAAAGAAAATGACGACAAATACAGGTGTTACCATTTCAAATGATGAAAATACTTTAACCGCTGGTGATCGTGGTCCTACCCTTCTAGAAGATTTCCTAATGCGAGAAAAGCTTGCTCATTTTGACCGTGAACGAATTCCTGAAAGAGTCGTTCACGCACGTGGATACGGTGCACATGGTATATTCGAGCTATATGAATCTTTAGAAGAGCTAACAATGGCCCACTTTTTACAAGACCCTTCAAAAAAAACACCCCTTTTCGTTCGCTTCTCTGAAGTAGCTGGATCAAAAGGAGCGAATGAAACAAATCGAGATGTACGAGGGTTCGCCGTTAAATTTTATACAGAAGAAGGAAATTTTGATTTAGTAGGAAACAATATTCCTATTTTTTTCATTCAAGATGGCATTAAATTCCCTGATCTTATTCACGCCCTTAAACCTGAACCGCATAATGAGATTCCACAGGGACAAACAGCACATGATACATTTTGGGACTTCATCGCCAATAACCAAGAATCGGCTGCGATGATGATGTGGATTATGTCTGATCGTGCCATTCCAAGAAGTTTTCGAATGATGCAAGGGTTTGGCGTTCATACATTTCGCTTAGTGAATAAAAATGGAAAGTCACGATTCGTAAAATTTCACTGGAAGCCGAAGCTCGGCATTCACTCATTAATTTGGGATGAAGCGCAAAAATTAGGTGGTGCTGATCCAGATTACCATCGCCGTGATTTATGGGAAAATATTAATGCTGGAAACTATCCTGAGTACGAACTTGGCATTCAAATTTTAGAAGAAGAGGATGAATTTAAATACGATTTCGATATATTAGATGCGACGAAAATTTGGCCTGAAGAAGATTTCCCCGTTAAAATCATCGGGAAAATGACATTAAATCGCAACGTCGAGAATGTATTCGCTGAAACGGAACAAGTCGCGCTTCATCCGGGAAGTATCGTCCGTGGTATTGATTTTACAAATGATCCGCTCTTACAAGGTAGGCTCTTTTCTTATACAGACACTCAATTGGCACGCGTCGGTACAAATTATCAAGAATTACCGATTAACCGTCCGATATGCCCATTTCACAACAATCAAAGAGATGGTGCATCTAAATATATAATCGACAAAGGAAAAATTGCTTACCATAATAATTCCTTAGCAAATAACACTCCTTACACTGTCCCCGGTACAAAGGGTGGGTTCGTTACATATCCTTCTACTGTATCAGGGCATAAAACGAGAGAAACAACCGCTAGTTTCAAAGATCATTTCTCTCAAGCACGTTTATTTTGGAATAGTATGAGTAACGTCGAAAAGGTTCATATTATGCAAGCCTTCTCCTTTGAATTAGGAAAAGTAAAAAGTAAATCGGTCCGCCAACAAGTCGTAACTATGATTGGGCATATTAGTACTGAATTAGCTACGTTAGTCGCTGAAGCGATCGGAGCAAAAGTCCCAAATATTCAAGAATCGGGCGTTACGAAATCATCGCCAGCACTCAGTATGGCAAATACGACATTTAGTCCTAATACATTACGAGTAGGTGTCATTGTTGCAAATGGATATGACGGACAAAACGCGCAATATATACTAAATCAATTCAAACAAGTTGGGTTGCAGCCAGTAATTGTTTCCGAGCGATTAGGTATTGTGCAAGGAACGCAAAATGTACGTTGGGACGTGAATGACACTTTCTTAACGGGATCTTCACTTCTTTATGACGGGCTACTTCTTATTGGAGGAAACCTTGATGAACTGTTTCTTAATAAAGCGAGTTCATTTGTCGTAGAATCATATAATCACTTTAAGCCAATTGGTGCCTTTCAAAATGGATCTACCGTTATTCAATCTTTAAATATTGAAGGAAAGCCTGGCGTCCTAATAGAACAAAACCCTACGCAACTTGCAAATAAATTTATTAAAGCCATGACGAAACAACGCTTTTGGGATAGAGCATATGAATAGGTTAGGGGGATAATTTATGTTTGTTACCGTCGAGAAAGATGTGCATATTTTTGTGCAAGACGTTAATCCTGGACCCGGTAGTAAAACCGTGTTTTTCGTTCATGGCTGGCCTTTAAATCATCAAATGTACCAATATCAACTCAATGTGTTACCACAGCATGGTTTCCGCTGCATCGCTATGGATATACGCGGAAACGGGCAATCTGATAAACCATGGACTGGTTACACATACGATCGTTTAGCAGACGATATCGCCATTGTTCTCGAAGCACTTCAAGTAGAAAATGCTACATTAGTCGGTTTTTCAGTAGGTGGTGCTCTTTCTATTCGGTACATGTCCCGCTATAATGGCCATCGTATTTCTAAACTTGTATTAGTCGATGCTGTTTCCCCCTCTTTCGTTAAAAATCAAGAATCGCCCTATGGTGTCCCAAAAGAACAAGCAGATACCCTCATTAATCAAATGTATGCCAATATGCCAAAATTTTTAAATGATGTATCTTTATCATTTTTTAATAGAAACTTAGGATCTGCTACGTTAGAATGGTTTTCTTATCTCGGTATGCAGTCTGCTTCCTACGCTCTCATCAAAATATTGCAAGCAGCCGCAAATGAAGATGTAACGAAAGATTTAAGTGAAATTAACGTCCCAACAAAAATATTCCACGGTGTTCACGATCAACTTATCCCTTACAAAAGCGCTGAACTCACGCAAAAGCGGATTAAAAATTCTCAGTTACATCCTCTTACAAATAGCGGTCACGGCTCTCCAATTGATCAAGCGGATGAATTAAATGCAGAACTTATAAAGTTTTTGCATTCATAAAAATCTATACCAAATCGCTTCAATTGGAACGCATTTTTTGAAAAGATTAAAATTCACATATTTCTCACAAATCAATCAATAAAACGATTACATTTTCATTTATACTAAATGTACAGGTAATACTCCCTAAACCCAGCTTGTCTGGTTACCCCGTTAAATACTATAAAAAAAAGAACTTGTATCGTTATACAAGTTCTTTTTGTTTGTTCTATTTAAAAAGTATATCTTTACTATACTGCTTTCCAGCAAGTAAATCATATTGGATCATTTTATATTGCTCTAACATTTCTTTTTGTTTCTTTGTTAAATCTGTTATCTCTTCCCCATCTTTATTAACCTTTAACTCATCTCTAAGAACCGGTATTTCTTTATGCATTTCCGATAAAAATTGATAAAACGGTGATTGATTTAGTCCTGCATAATCAAAAACAAGATTAGAAAAATAAATTGGACTTACTAAACCTAAATTGTCATTTGGCAAATCAAAATTTGCATACATTAACAATGGTGTTTCTGACATAATTAATCTTTCTCTTACCGTCTCTTCATTTTCTATATATCCTGCTTCTTTATAAATAGATTTATTAGTTCCTAACATAGGTAAATGATCTCCAAAGAAGACTAATAAAGTAGGTCTGTCTAAATCGTTAAGCTGCTCGATTAAATATTGCAGAGCTTCATCAGACAGTCTTACACCTTCTGTATATGCTTCTAATTCCGCTTTCGATTCCTCTTCTGTTAATCCACTAATTTCTATTTTATTTTCTCCAAACATATTTGGCGTATACGGAAAATGATTTTGCATCGTCACCGCATGAATAAATGTAGGTTCTTTTCTCTTATTTAATTCATCTATGATTTCTTTACTCATAGATAAATCACCAATATTGTCTCCCACTACTTCTTTATTTTTCATCGTATCTTCTGCATTAAAATTATCGAATCCCAATGTTTTATATACATCTTCACGTTTATAAAACGATCGATTAAACGCATGAATTGCACTTGCATAATACCCTTGTTTTTTCAACTCACTTGCAATCGATGGAATCTCTTTTTGGCTTGGAACAGCTTGTTGATATGGTATAGAACCTGGCATTAAAAGACTCATCGAATAACTCGTTAAGGCTTCAAATTCTGTATTCGCAGTATTCCCTCCAAATGTAGGAGCTATCGTTTGTCCTCCTGGAAAATTCTCTGTATAATGATGTAAATTCGGCACTGGATCTTCGCTAAATGAAAGATTCGCTAATTTTGTCGGATCCCAGAATGCCTCACTCATAATAAATATAATATTCGGCTTCTCTGCCTTTTTTTGCGCTTTTACTTTACCGCCATATTGCTTCTCTATATCCTTTGCAATTTGCTGCATATTTTCTTTTGAATATTTTTCTGGCTCTTGGATAACTGTCGTATCTAAGTTACTTAAAAATCCTATAACAAAACCATTCCCCTTATAATTTATAACTTGATTCCACGCACGGATGTCTACCCCAGCTTTTGTAAATATATTATTCATAAAGGTATTAGGGGCGTTACTATATGCATACAACATAAACGCAGAGCCACATATTAAAATAATCCTCATAATAATATGCGATTTTATAACTGGAATGTACTTTCTTATATACATAACTACAAATATAAGTAAAACAATACTAACTACCATCAGGAACACATTCCAAAAACTGAAATAATCCATGACCATCGGTATAACCGTATCCATATGACCAATCTGTGTGAAATCAGACGGATAGAATGGCTCTCCTCTAAAGATGAGCTTAAAATGGTTCACCATTACAAAAATAAGTAAAACTAAGCTAGTTATCGTTGTACTTAAGAAAACCCTTCCAAGCAAATTATACGCAAAAACATATACCATATAAATAAATAACAGGCTTAATATATACTGTCCATATTGTAAATATACCCATGTATTTACTAATAGAAGGCTCATATCCTCCTGCACTAAGATATACATCCAACTCATTGTATGAGCAATTAAAAATAATACGATGTGAACTCGGATAGCCGGCCTAAGCTTGTGACTAATACCTTTATTTAAATGAATGGTGTATAGTAGTACACCCCACAAAATAATAATGAGTATACTCAGCTGTATTTTCCCATTAAAAAATTCTTTAGTCCTCTCGAATTCGAAAGATCTTAACATAACAAAAAACAGCGTTTCTAAACAAATCGCCCACATTCCACTAAGAATGATAGAAATTAATAGGTTCTTCCTCGACTCCTGAGGAGAAAAACTAAGATAAAATTCATCTCTTCTTCGTTGTTGTGTTAAAAAATCAAAACGCAATTTATTCCCTCTTTCCTTTACCCCTTCGTCTCGCATCCACAAACATATTGTCCTATACAAAATACCATATTTGTATGCAGCTAGTCTCCCTATGTGCTTGTAATATACACATGTATCCTTAATTTCCCCTTAAAAATACAGTGAAACTTTAATAAGTCCGAACCATTCAGGATTGAACGGGATAAACCTTCTTCGCTCTATATTCTAACAGCATAAATGAACTACGCTTCACAAAATTGTTACCATAAGAAAAGAACCTATCAACACTGACAGGTTCTGCTTCATTCTAACAGACATGAGCATATGTATTATATAAGAGAATACATCCATACTTTCCATATAATACATACAAGTAAGATAACTACAAAATCAAAAAGATCTAATCTCGGGCCCTTTTTCATATTCATCTCTAGCCACATATGAATCCATTTTCTTTTTGTATATTTTTGAATGTTTTTCTTTGCAAATCTGTAAATGAGTACTTGCATAATAAAAAAACCGACTACGAAAATGAACAAGAAAATGAGAAAATCGACCACAAAATTCCTCCCTATTTTTGCAGCGATTTTTCTACTATATGATTTTTCAAGACCCACTCTTCAAATTGAGCACTTCCAAATTCCCAACTAAGATCACGAGCATGTACAGAAAAAACGTAATGACCAGCATATTCGTCCATAAATCTACCTGTCTCGATCTCATCTTTCTGAAGACCATATGTTCCAAAATTAAAATACACATCCCACACGTCTTCATTCTTCCGCTTATAAGCAATCGATTCCATATCACATTCTGTTCCGAAATAGTCAAGATGTAAATGTACGCTATCATCATATTCGTACTCCATTTTATCACCCCTTATATTTGTACTTCTTTATCACCCAAAAAATTCCTGCTATCTACACTCACATATGGGCACTTACCTACATATCATGCTTGTAGAGTGACTTCTAGGAGGTGTCATATAGTGAAAAAATTTATAGCTGTTTTTTGCATCATGTTACTATCTATTTTCACATTTGCTGCTTGCAGTAGTAAAAAGGAAGGTACGAAAGAACAAACGCAAAACATTCGCATCGGCGAAGTTACCCATTCTCTCTTCTACGCCCCTTTATATGTCGGGATTGAAAAAGGATTTTTTAAAGATGAAGGATTAAATATTGACCTCCAAACAACAGCTGGCGGAGATAAAACGATGACCGCCCTATTATCTGGCGGAATTGATATTGCTCTCGTCGGTTCTGAAACGTCTATTTATGTTCATCAACAAGGTGCAAAAGACCCTATCATTAACTTCGCACAACTTACACAAACAGACGGAACATTTTTAGTTTCGCGTAAAAAATTAGACTCTTTTAATTGGAATGACGTAAAAGGTGTTACGTTTTTAGGACAGCGTAAAGGCGGCATGCCGCAAATGGTTGGAGAATACGTTTTAAAGAAAAATGGCATTGATCCTCGCAAAGATACAAACTTAATTCAAAACATCGAATTTGCTAACATTGCAAGTGCCTTTGCATCTGGTACTGGGGAATTTGTACAGCTCTTTGAACCGACTGCAAGTATATTCGAAAAAGAAGGAAAAGGGTTTATCGTCGCTTCGTTCGGAAATGAATCTGGAACTGTTCCGTATACAACGTTCATGGCAAAAGAAAGCTTCTTAAAGAAAGATAAAGATGCTGCTGAAAAATTCACACGTGCTCTCTATAAAGCGCAGCAATGGGTTGATACACATAGTCCAGAAGAGATTGCTGACACCGTTTCTCCGTTATTTAAAGACACTTCAAAAGACATTACAGTAAAAGTAATCGAACGGTATAAAAAACAACACTCTTATGCAACAAATCCGCTATTAGATGCTGAAGAATGGAAACAGCTCCAAACGATAATGAAAGAAGCTGGCGAATTACAAAAAGAAGTTCCACATGAAGCGCTCGTCAATACAAAAATTGCCGAAAGCGTTATTAAGAAATAGAGGCGAAGTGTATGAGTTTTTTACAAATACGTAACGTTTCTCACTGCTTTTTCGCGAAAGAGAATGCCAAACTAATTCTCGAAGATATGAGCTTACAAGTGGAAGAAGGCGAATTTATTTCTATACTCGGTCCAAGTGGTTGCGGCAAAACGACACTCCTCTCCATTATTGCCGGGCTACTTGATCCAATTGAAGGTATCGTCTTTTTAGATGGTGAGCCTATTACAACGAAAACTTCATCTATGGGATATATGCTGCAGCAAGATTACTTGTTCCCTTGGAAAACAATTGAAGAAAATATTATGCTCGGACTTCACACCCGAAAAATTTACAATGAACAGACGAAAGAACATACTTTACAGCTTTTAAAACAAGTCGGTCTACATGATGTAGAAGAGCAATACCCTCGTGAACTGTCCGGCGGTATGCGTCAACGTGCCGCTCTCGTTCGAACGTTAGCGACCGATCCTAAAATTTTATTGCTAGATGAACCATTCTCAGCACTCGATTATCAAACGAAATTGAAACTAGAAGATCTCGTTTTCAACTTACTACGCAAATATAAGAAAACGTCACTACTCGTAACACATGATATTGAAGAAGCAATTGCGATGAGTGATCGTATTTATTTACTACAAGCGAATCCCGGGAAAATTGCAAAAACATTTATCGTCCCAGAAAGCATCCGTTCCTTATCACCGTTAGAATCACGCCACCACCATGACTTCCCATCCCTCTTCCAAGATATATGGAAGGAGCTGGAGCGACTTGGATAATATAAAGCAACTACATGAACAGTTTCAGAAAAAAGAACGTAAGCGTGCATGGTTAGCACGCTCACTGCAGCTTTTACTGCTCATTCTTTTCTTTTCACTATGGGAAATAGCTAGCAAAAAAGAGTGGATTGATCCTTTACTCTTTAGCTCTCCTTCAAGCATTTGGGATCTCTTCCTTAGTAAATGGATTGACGGTTCGCTTTGGGTTCACATATGGACGACATTACTTGAAACAGGAGTAGGCTTCATTCTTGGAACAGTGCTCGGCGCTATTATCGCTACTTTTCTTTGGTGGATGCCACTTCTCGCTCGCGTGCTCGACCCCTATCTCGTCGTCCTAAACGCCATGCCAAAAGTGGCACTTGGACCTATTATCATTGTAATCTTCGGTCCAAATATTTCTTCGTCGATTGCAATGGGGGTAATCATTTCCATCATCATTACCATTCTCGTTATTTACAGCGCATTTCAAGAAGTCGATTCTAACTATATAAAAGTGATGGACACGTTTGGCGCAAATAAATGGCAATGTTATAAGCAAGTCGTTCTCCCTGCATCCTTCCCAGCAATTATTTCAACGTTAAAAGTGAACGTTGGTTTATCATGGGTCGGTGTTATATTCGGCGAACTTCTCGTCTCTAAACAAGGTCTTGGCTACTTAATTAGCTACGGATTCCAAGTATTTAATTTCACGCTCGTCTTACTGAGCGTACTACTCACCTGCGTCCTCGCAACACTTATGTATGTGTTTGTTGAGGCATTTGAAAAACTTCTAATTGGAAAACGAAAAAGAAGCTGACTTAGGGCGATAAACTATAGTCAGCTTCTTTCTTTACCTTTTATCACACATCTTTGTTTCATTTGTAACGTTTCCATCCGCAACTGTAACTGTATGGAAACAATCTTTCACACGTACTGTAACGACATTTTCTTTTCGATCTATTACATGATAATCATCATACTTTTTATTTAATGCACTACGAATTTGCTCTCCTTCAAAAATCGGAAAACCGTGAGACATTACCCAAATGAGACCAGCAACCGCAAGAATCGTTTTCATACGTTTCATTACCTCCTTGAGAGTAAACTTATAGTCCCTACAATATGCGCATTATAATTGTGTCTAATTTGTGACATTTTTATACTAATTCTCTTTTAAAGCTTCAGTTCCTTCTTCTTCTTAAAAAAAGACAGAATTTTCAATTTTATAAACATAAAAAAACGCAAAGAACTAAAATTCTTTACGTTTTATTGGCTAAAATATATACCTCTCATTATTGTCCGCTTTGTTGTTCTATCGTTTTTGAGATATCATCTAATCCCGACAACACTTCTGCTCTCATTTTTACAAGCTCAGGGAACTGATAGAAGAACGCAATTTTTTTATACTTTAACTCCGATCCTTCTTTCACCTTTTTTGAATCTTGCAAAATAAATGCTGTAAACGTATCTGCAATATCTTCCGCTACGTTTGTCGTTCCATACTGTGAGACAAACTCCTCATGCTTTTCTTTAAAAAATTCAATTTGAGTTTCTTCACTTTCTTCTACTTTCTTTTCTATCCACTCCTGCTCAATGTCCTTCCAGAAAGAGTTATAAAATTGATTAATATAAGATTTTCCCCTCGCACATCCCTCTTGTAAGAAAAGAGTTTCACAGTTATTTCGGTACGTTGAAATATCTTTATCTTCTTCAAAATCCTTTACATAGTTTTCATCTACTGGTATTTGCTTATGCCCGAGCGTCAACACGTGAGCCGTCTCATGAATTAATGTTTTCATCACTTCATCGATATTTACCGCGGAATCAAGTGTATCTAAGCTTAGGGTCCAATCTTTCGGATTCTCCATACTAGGCATAACGTGAGCAACAACACCGTCATAACCGTCCGTTATTAAATCAAATTCGGTTATATTCCCGCGATATTTAGCTGGAATGAGCGTGCGGTACATATCCCATAAGTCTTCATGATAACCTCTATCTTGACGCTGTTGTAGCACCTCTTCTTTCGCTTCTTTATCTTCAGCGAATACTTTATTTAAACGTTTCCGTTCTATTTTTTCAAAATAAGGATCTACAATTTCATCACCATCAATATAATAAGAGGCTAAAAAGAAATAATTTTCGTCATCCTCTTTTTTCTGCTCTGCCTCTTTCATATTCGCACTTTCATACTCTTCTATATCATAATCTTCTACTGCTTCAAGCTCAGATAATCCATCTATTTTTTCATATACTTTTTGAAGTTTCCTATCTCCTATTTCCACGCATTCTTCTTCTGTTTTACAAACTTCTTTTTCCTTCACACTCTTCATAGAAATATCACACCCTGCTACTAAACCAATTGCGACGACAACCGCTACTAACTTACCATACAGTCTCTTCATATAAACCTCCGTCGTTCCATTCTACAAAAATATCATAAGCAATTTCTAACGAATGTGCGATACTTAATTATACAAACTATAAGGAGGTTTCTCATGATTCAAGCAGTCTTATTCGACTTAGATGGAACACTATTAGATCGGCGCCAATCTCTAGAACAGTTTATTCATGATCAATATAATCGCTTTGCCTCTCACTTAATGAACATAGAAAAATCAGAGTATTGTTCTCGATTTCTTGAGCTCGATAATAATGGCTTTACGTGGAAAGATAAAGTATATGCTACTCTCCTTTGCGAATATAACATTACCACTTTAACACCAGAGCAACTGCTGCACGACTATATTACAAACTTTCAACACCATTGTATTCCTTTCAAAAACATGCATGAATTACTTCATCGTTTAACAGAACAAAATATTAAAATCGGCATTATTACAAATGGCTTTACTGAGTATCAAATAAACAATCTTCGCGCACTAAACATACATACGTATACAAAGACAATTCTCGTTTCAGAAGCGGAAGGAATTAAAAAACCACATCCTGAGATTTTCGAACGGGCTTTAAAAAAGCTAGATGTTAAGGCCACAGAATGTCTTTACGTTGGAGATCATCCAGAAAACGACGTGCTTGGTTCTGAACGAGTAGGAATTCTTGGTGTGTGGAAGAGAGATTCATTTTGGGATGATTTTGAGCATCCACGTATAGTGAACGATTTGTTGGAGGTGCTTTCGTTTTTAGAGGTGGAAATGAAAACAAAATAATAGTAAATAAATTACATCGGCGATTTTTTACAATATATCGACTTACCGACAAAAGCTGACAAACAAAAAAGAGGCCGTTTTTCAAAAACGCCTCCCCTTCCTTTATTATTCATATACTGTAAACTGCGGTTTACTCGGATGATCTTTAACTTGCGCACCATCTGGAAACTTTGAAACTTTTTGATATAGGGCAATGTCACCGATACAACCTGCTGTTAGTAAAATCCCTAAAAATGAGATGGATTGCACATTCGTAGTTAACCCAATTACAATTGGCAAAATTCCAGTTGGTAAAAACGGCAGCATTAACACTTTCTTCATTTGTTTTACTGTAATCGCCTGTTTAGAATGAGCATATGCAACACCTGATTTCCAATTAACACCCCATTTCAGTTCACTCCACGGAACACCACCGATATAGCGAAACCCTATTAAATGTATCGCTTCATGAATACAAACAAGAACAATCATTGCGATAATAAAAAGAAACAAGGTTGGTAACGTAATTTCAATTTGAAACCCACCTGAAAGAAGTGAATGTAAAAAACTAACTCCAATCGCCAGAGCAAATGCTATACAACATGAATAGAAATTTAATTTCCCCATCGAAACAGTAACAGTCGTTTCTTTTCTTTTATCCATCTTCCCCCTCCTAAAATGTAAATATACCTTTACAAAAATGTATAATATACCCAAAATAATGTAAAGATATATTTACATTTATTCTTACACACAAAAAAAGAAACCGGCCACTTTACTTCGTAAAACAGCCGATTTCTTCTATATGTTTCATCGTGCGCGCCAGTACATCGTCACGCATTATAAAGCTAAATTTTCTATCCGTTTTAATGTTATCAGGAATGTCTGTTAATAAAACAGATCCTTTCGTTTCTTCGTAATGCGTATGTTCTTCTACCGCACTAATTGTTGCAAAATAAATGTTTTTAATGATTATTTTGTCTTTTCCAGATACTTTATATTGTCCTAAGTAAGTTAAATCAGAAACTATGCCGCCAGTTTCTTCATGAACCTCTCGAACTGCCGCTTCTTCCGGTGTTTCCCCTAATTCTACTTTACCACCTGGAAATTCAAGACCGCGACGTAAATGATGCGTTAATAACCATTGATCCCCGTACCGGCATACAACCCAAACATGCTTTGGCTCAGGAGAAAATGGATAACGTTCAAACGATAATTGTACAGTATTGTGGTAATAATCTTTAAATTTGTACATGCCATTACTCCCCTATTGATGGTTACAAGTTTTTCCTACCACAAATTGTAGCATATTCTCGCTTTTCTGCATAATATTATCCAATTACAATCCATTGATTATTCCCATTTGCGCGACTAATTCTTTCGTCTCATGATTACCTAAATCGTAAATCATTTTATATGCTTTTTGTAGTTGTTCATCATATCGGTCATTATTCGAATCGTGATGATACTCAACAAATGGAACGTGAGAACGTACAAATGAACCTAAATCCTCTACATATGCTTGATCAAAGTACTCTCTTAACTCCGTAATTTCCTCATCACTTGCGGAAATCTCAAAATTATACGTATCCGCCGTCTTCACTTGTGAAATTTGACCGTTTCCTATTGATATATAATATGTTTTTTTCGTCTCCATGTAACACCCTTCTTTCATCCTTTTAATTTCTATTGTTTTCATCAATTACAAAATTATGTAAAATAAAGTAAAGGAGGGATTCCATGTTCAAAATATTAATTATCGGTATTATAATCGTCCTAGTCATACTAGTACTCTCCGTCATGACGATTAATAAAGGCTACGCTTATAAACATTCTGTTGATAAGCCAGAAGATAACCCTTATACAAAAAACAACAAGAAGAATTCATAATACGCTTCATATACTACTTATTTTAGCCCACATCATATTCAGTATTAGTTTATTGACAGGTCAACATAACTTTCTACCACTTTCACAATCTCTATTAGGAGTTTTACTGTTTCTTATTACCATTGAACAAATAAGGAAAAAGGATTCAGGAACTAGATTTATTTGTATTGTTGCAGGTGCTTTCATTTAGATTGTTCTCATCAGTACCTACATAAACTAGAAGGAGGGCTTTTATGTTAAAAGGCGTTCGAATTACTTTTGCACTTATCGCCTTATCTATAGCAATCTATGGATTTATTAGCGGTAACAGAGACATTATGCCTTACATGTTCATTTTCTTAGGGGCTATGGCTTTCACTATAGGTTTAGAGGAAATAAAAAAACAGAAACAATCTAGCAGCATACTTGCTTTTATGGCTGGAGCTGGTGCTTTACTGCTTGGCTTCTCAGAAATATTCCGGTAAATAATCTATTTAAAAGTTGGAGATTTGTATGCTAAAAACATTACGAATTGTATCGGCTCTTATCGTCATCGCTCTCGCTTTATCCGGAATGTTTACAAACGCACTTGTTACAATGCCTTATATGCTCATCGCCTTATCTGTTATGACCTTCATCATGAGCGCAGAAGAAAAACAGAAACAAAAGAAAGTACATAGTACACTCTCCTTCTTTTCTGGCGTATTCACTTTAATCGTTGCTATTATAATTTTTGTCTCTCAATAACTATCTTTCTACTAGGAGGTTATAATGCATATAAGAAAATTACAGCTAACCATCGTTTTTATTACTTTAATCTTATGTTTATACAGCACATTTACAATGAACTTTCAAACCTTTTCATCTATCATTTTGTTCCTCTTTAGTTTATATGGCATTTTAGTAGGAATTGAGACGATTCAAAAACAACAAAAACAAATTGGAGCTATTAGCATCGGTTTAAGTCTTTTTACGATTGTTTTTGTTATTCCATTTATAATGTTCTTTTAAAGGAGAATTATATGTTTAAAAACATTCGAATTATAATAGCTACTATCGCTCTTATTCTCGCCCTATTTAGCTTCTTCGCAAACCTCTCTATGCTTTTACCATACGTTTTTATCCTTTTGAGTATTATGTTTATCCTTTTTGGAATCGATGAAATAAAAGAGCGGCAAAAAGCAAAAGCATTTGTTTATTTTCTCGGTTCTGCCTTTATTTTATATGTTGGGGTATCTAGTATACTTTCATAAAAAAGAGGCCGCCCAACACATATGTTAGACGGCCTCTTCTTTATATTTGATTCATACTATTGGCAGTTTTTGTCGGTAAGTCGATATCCAGTTTCGAAACATCGATATATTAAAAAAATCGTTAATATATTTCAAGTTGTGTTCGATATATTCGAAAAATCGTCGATATAATTTCATTTATCATCGTGTTACAAAAAACTGCCCTTTCACAGGCAGTTTTTTCTTTTTATCCAAATACTTTCTCAAGTTCATCTTTATCTTGGCTTAACCAGAAGTTCATTAAGCGTTGTGCTCCTTCTAAGTCGTGAAGCTTCGCTTGGCCACACTGTGTTTCATTTGCAGCTGGAATTTCTGTAATTTGAACCGCATCTTTTAATGTTAATTCTAATAAATCAATGATTTCTCGAACCGTTGGTGTTCCGCTTACTACAAGATAATATCCTGTTTGGCAGCCCATTGGTGAAATATCGATAATATCAAAATGCGGATAACGATCAATATATTTACGTAAATTAAATGCTAATAAATGTTCTAACGTATGAATAACATCTGGTTTCATTGCTTGTTTATTCGGTTGGCAAAAACGAATATCGAATTTATTTACAATACCGTCACTACCTACGTTGTGAACTCCGCAATGTCTTACATAAGGCGCCTTTACAATCGTATGATCTAATTCAAAGCTTTCTACTGATGGCATACAACATCTCTCCCGCTTTTAATTTAATTCCGTTATATCCAATATGATATAACGGAAATCAACATTAGTAAAGTATTATGTACAGTCGTGCTATAATACTTTAAGACTATGCTGAAAAGGAGACCATTATGAAACAGATTTTTATTGGGATTATACGCTTTTATCAAAAATTCATTTCTCCGATGACACCACCAACGTGCCGCTTTTACCCAACTTGCTCTCATTATGGATTAGAAGCATTTCAAAAACATGGTGCTCTGAAAGGATTTTGGCTTACATGCAAGCGTATATTAAAATGTCACCCTTTCCACCCGGGAGGATTTGATCCTGTCCCAGATAAAAAGGATGACAAAGTTAATTCTTAATTGTCGTAACCATTCACAACTAAATCTAATTTTCCTGTGTCAGGATCTATAACAAGACCGTGAACAGGTACTTCTTCAGGAAGTAATGGATGGTTGCGAAGTATTGATACGCTATGTTCTACACTTTCTTCTACACTAGAGAATCCTTGTAGGAATCTTTCTAAATCGATTCCAGAATAACGAAGTGTATCTAATTTCTCTTCTGTTATACCGCGCTCTTTCATCTTCTCAATTGTACTGCTTGCTTGAATTTTTGCCATACCACAATCGTGGTGACCAACTACACAAACTTCATCAGCACCAAGTTCATATACAGCAACTAAAATACTACGCATAATACTTCCAAACGGATGTGAAATAACAGCGCCTGCTACTTTAATAATTTTCACATCACCGTTACGCATATTCATCGCTTTCGGTAATAATTCAACAAGACGAGTATCCATACAAGAGATAATTACCATCTTTTTGTTTGGAAATTTACCTGTTTCGTACTCTTCGTATTTTTTTTCTTCAACGAATTTTTCATTGTATTGTAAAATCTCTTCTAATGACTTCATAGTAAAGAACCCTCTTTTCTCTCATTTACATTACTTATATAGTGTACCAAAATTTAAAAAACTCAAAAAGGATATTACTTTATATTGAAAATAAGATATTTTCAGATAACCGACATAATTCTTTCAAAATATACACACACCTTTGTAACAAGTCCCTCCTATTTAAAACGTATTTTCACTATAAACTGATTGTAGATAATGTAAAAAAGGAGTGAATATTCATTATGTCCGACGTTCTGTTACTGAGTCGTTTTCAATTTGCAATTACTATTTTTTATCACTTTTTATTTGTACCTTTGACAATCGGACTTGTTATTTTAGTAGCATGTATGGAAACTCAATACGCCCGCACATTGAATCCAACATACCGCAAAATGGCAAATTTCTGGGGTAAATTATTTACAATTAACTTCGTAATGGGGATTATAACTGGGATTACGATGGAATTCCAATTTGGAACAAACTGGTCTGAGTACTCCAAATATATGGGAGATATTTTCGGATCACCTCTCGCAATCGAAGCACTCGTTGCCTTCTTCTTAGAATCTACTTTCATGGGAATATGGTTATTCGGTAAAGACAAAATTTCACCAAAGTTCCGTGCCTTCTGTATGTGGATGGTTGCACTTGGAACAAATATTTCCGCCCTTTGGATTATTACAGCAAACGGTTTTATGCAAAACCCTGTTGGCTACGTCGTACGTAACGGCCGCGCTGAATTAAATGATTTCTGGGCACTTGTGACAAATCCATATGCTTGGAACATGTTCTTCCATACTGTAATTGGTTGTTATATCGTTGGTGCTTTCTTCGTTATGGCAATTAGCGCCTATCATTTATTACGTAAAAATGAAGTGGAATTCTTCAAAAAATCATTCAAATTTGGTTTAATGTTAGGTTTATTCGCTGCAACTGTTACACCGTTTATGGGTCATCAGTCTGGTGTATCAGCAGCTAAATATCAACCAGCTAAAGGAGCTGCGATGGAAGCAGTTTGGGAAACTGGAAAAGGACAAGGCTTTTCGATTGTTCAAATTCCTGATGTAAAAAACGAAAAGAACTTTGAATTCCTTACTATTCCGAAACTAGGGAGTTTCTTCTATACAAACTCATTTGATGGCGAAATTGTTGGTTTAAAAGATATCCCGAAAGATGAACGTCCAAATGTTAACCTCGTGTACTATAGCTTCCGCTTAATGGTTGCACTTGGTATGTTCTTTATGGCATTAACTTGGTACGGTTTCTACTTAAACCGAAAAGGAAAACTAGAAAACTCAAAACATTATTTAAAAATTACAATATGGTCTGTCTTACTACCATATATCGCAATTAACGCTGGTTGGATTGTTGCCGAAGTAGGTCGTCAACCATGGACAGTTTATAAACTAATGCGTACAGCAGAATCTGTATCACCTATATCTGTTCCACAAATTTGGTTCTCATTAATTAGTTTAATCTTGTTCTACACATTACTTTTAATCGCAGACGTATACTTAATGCTAAAGTTCGCGAAAAAAGGACCAGCAGCATTAGAAGAACCTGCTACTGAGGGAGGTGCAGCTCATGTCTCATGATATGCTTGCAATTATCTGGTTTGGTTTATGGGGCGTGATTTGGACAGTTTACTTCATTCTTGATGGATATGCACTTGGTAACGGAATGATTTTTCCTTTCGTTGCGAAAGACCGACAAGAACGAAATCAATTACAAGAAGCAATCGGCCCATTCTGGGGTGGTAATGAAGTATGGTTAATTACAGCTGGTGGCGCAACATTTGCTGCCTTCCCAGTCACATATGCAAATATGTTTAGTTACCTATATACACCACTATTTTTAGTATTACTCGCACTGTTTGCTCGTGCTGCCGGACTTGAATTTATGCATAAAGACGATTCACCAATTTGGCAAAAAACTTGTAAATGGGCATTTACAATTGGTAGTTTCCTAATCGCCTTCTTATTCGGTGTTACGTTCGCTAACCTTTATTACGGACTACAAATCGGAAAAAATGGCTATGAAGGAAATTTACTAAGCTTACTAAATCATTATGGTATTTTAGGTGGTCTGTTCTTCACTGCTATATTCGTCGTATCTGGCGCCCTTTGGGTTATGATTAAAACAACTGGTGAAGTATCTGATCGTGCTTATAAAATCGCAAGACCATTTTCAATGGCAGCTGCTATCATTTTAGCTATTTTCTATGTAGCAACTGCAAATCGTACAAATTTATTCCAAAACTTCACAGAATATCCGGTACTATTCATTCTTCCGGTACTTGCAATGTTACTGAGTGTACTCGCACTTATTATGGTGTACAAACATAATATAGGTCTCGCATTCACATTCGTTTGCTTAACAATCGCAATGTTTATGACAACTGGATTTGCAGGTATGTTCCCAAGAATGTTACCATCTCGTATTAATGATGCTTATAGTACAACGCTATATAACGCAGCTGGTAGTCAATTAAACTTAAAAATTATGTTCTTCGTTGCAATGGTTATGGTACCAATTGTTATTGGATATCAACTTTGGAGCTACAGTATCTTTAAAAATAAAATTCATAAAGACTCTGCTAAAGGGTATCACTAAAGTAAAAAAAGACACTTCGTTTGAAGTGTCTTTTTTGTACGTATGATTTTTGATAAGATGTTATATTTCCAATCTAACAACTATAATACAGAAGAATCATGAACAGCTCACAGCTAGATTGTAGCACAGGGCAAGTTCATCATTTTATGCAATTTTACATATTTATCTATAAAGTAAACTGTATTCCTTGATCGTTCGCATCGCTATCCCTTACATCTGCTGTACTAATACCACTAAATGTTTGTACTTTTTTTCCTGTATTCGATGATCCTGATCCATTATAAGCTTTCGTTTTTTCAATCGGCTGCACGTTATATTTATCTCCTAAATTAATCGTTCCGTTACAGTTTTCAATAATAACGCCTTCCACAACTGATGGCATTTTGTCACCTACTTTCATTTCCTTACTTTTATTTTATGAGAATCGCCTAAAAAAATAGCATGTTTCCATAAGAAAAAGCACTCAGGGTGAGTGCTTTTTTTATTTACCGCTCTTCTCTCTCTCACAAGCGATTCCATCGCCATCACGATCTAAATGCTTACCGTAGTACGGACTATCTCTTGTAATATCATAAAATCCAGCATCGTTTGCTTCTTTACAATTAGCAAAGCGCTTTGGCTCTTGATTCGCTCCTGGTCTTTCCTCATATGGTAATGTCGCATTATATAAGAACTGTACATATTGTTCACGAGTCACATTCATCTTAGGTGAAAACATATTATCACCTGTTCCGGCAGCAATTTTATTAGATTGTACAGCGCTAATCGCTTTATTCGACCATGATTTTCTATCTACATCTACAAATGTATGCTCTGATTTTGCCACTAATTTATATGCATTTGTTAATACTTGAGCCATTTCTTCACGAGTCAAAGAAGCTTTTGGTCTAAAGTTTCCTTTTTCATCCCCTGCAAAAATCCCCATTTCTGTTAATGCTAAAATTTCCTTTTTAAAATTTGTTGAATGATCATTAATATCATTATACGGATTATTGTAATTCTCTTTCGATTCCGGCTTTAGCTGAAGATACATAAGTCTAGCAACTTGCTCACGAGTCACATCATCACCAAACCCAAAAATTCCATTTCCGTACCCACTAACAATATTTTTACTTGTTAAATCTAAAATTGCTTTATAAGACCAATGCCCTGTTGGAACATCTTTGAAGATAATACTTGCTTGTGCCGTTCCAATAGATGTAAAGGCAGTTGTTACGACAATTGCACCTGTTAAAAATATTTTCTTTAAATTCATTCTAAGGTCCCCTTTTCTATTCTTAATAACCATTTAACATAATAACAAATTATAAGAATACAATTTGTCATATCATGTCGAACACAAAAAAGAATCCAAAAGGATTCTTTTTTGCTAAGCATGAATGGCAATTTTGGAGACAGTTGACTTCTTCAAAAATTTATTAGGGGTAATATTTTGAAAAAGAAAGCCTTTCATATGTAGGTTAACACCACTGGAATATATAGTAAATTGATAATATTTATACGGAAGATTGCTAATGTTTAGTATAGATACTTTCCACTATATCAACAGTGAAAAGTATCTACATGAAACAATAAAAAGGTGCCTTCAAAGAGGGCGCCTTTCATAAACAGACGCTATAAAACAGAATTATTTATTGTTATACGATTGTTAGATACAAAAAGTAGAGGGAAATGTTTGTAAGAAATTCTGCTTTATATAGTCTGCCTACCACTTATATTTTAATCCTCTTCACTTGAAAATAAATATAATATGCATAATTACATGAAAAAAAGAAAAGACACTCCATAGAGTGCCTTTTCAACCATTTTACTTTTAATATATCGCTTTCCATACATTGTAACATATGTATCTATATATTTTATTGAGAAAATTCTAAATCATTTTTTCTTTCATTTTCAATTATAAAATCATGTAATATAGAAGGTATGTCAAATTATTATACAAATTGAGGTGTACTATATTTATGTATTTTGGAATTATTCCTCTTATATTGTTTATTATTTTTCTTATCTCTTACTTAAAGGATCCGCGAAAAATAATAAACGGCTTTTTATTTAATGTTTTTTTCTGTTTTTTCCTTCTTTTTTGTGTGATTATATCTGTAAATTCAAGTATTGATGTCCTACGCTATAGTATAATTTTACCTATTTTAGCACTTATTCTTATGATTCCTTTCGGTGTTGTTGCTTTAATGTTTGGGCTATTTCTGAATGCGAGAATTTTAATGAAACGAGAAGGACGACGGTTCACTAACTGTTTAACACTCATTGCTGCTTTAGGTATTTTATTCTGTATATTATTCTTTTTCATAAGTCCAGCAAGTTTCTTCTCACCGCATTTGCAACCTATTTTTGGTGGAATTTCTCTTATAACCTTATATTTCTTTATACACTTATCTAACTTCTTAAGCGCTTATTTTCTATATCAATTCAACAGACCAAGGCGTAATCAAGATTTCATCATCGTTCTTGGTAGCGGCTTAATTAATGATAAAGTACCGCCTTTACTTGCAAGTCGTATTCATAAAGCAATCGACTTTTACTGGAAACAAGCCGCTGTGAATACACCACCAACAATCATTTTCTCTGGTGGACAAGGTCCAGATGAAGGTCTTCCAGAAGCGGAAGCGATGCAAAAGTACGCTGTTGAAAAAGGAATCCCGCTTGAACATACAGTGCAAGAAAATCGCTCTGTAAACACATATCAAAATATGTCGTTCTCTAAAGAAATTATGGAGTCTTTAAAACCTGAAGGTAAGTATAGAAGTATTTTTACAACGAATAATTTCCATCTTTTCCGCGCTGGTATATATGCAAGACAAGCGGGGCTTAATAGCCAAGGAATCGGATCAAAAACTGCATTTTATTACTGGCCTAATGCAATGATTCGTGAGTATGTCGCAATCGTTGTGATGGGACGTAAACGTCATATGAAAGTTTGCGGAGCTATTTTAGGATTTTCTTTATTCCTATCCGTGCTTAGTTTTATCATTTCTTAATAGTCTCCCATCCTTTGAAAGGATGGGATTTCTTATACTCACTTCAAAAATATTTTAAAGTGAGTATGGTCATAATATCCCCTGCATACATCCATTAAAGGAGAAATTTTTCAAATTAAATGTTAAAATGGAAGTTAGGTGTGAATGACGTAACAAATAAGAAACTAGTTTGAAACGAGGAAATTACATGGAGAAAATTATCAAAAACAAGCCCAATAAGCTAAAAATTGCTTCAAAAGCTTTGATGATTATTATTGGGGCATTTATTACAGCGTACGGATTAGAAGCAGTATTAATTCCAAATAACGTATCAGACGGTGGTGTGACTGGTTTAAGTATCGTTAGTTCAAGATTATTTGGATTGCCATTAGGAGCTCTAATCGCAGTTATTAACATTCCTTTCGTTTGGTTAGGATATAAGCAAATCGGTAAAAGCTTTGCTATTTATTCCATTATCGGGATTGCTTCATTAGCAGTAGGTACTGTTGTTATGCACGGAATACCAGCTATTATTGAAGGCGATACACTACTCGTTACAGTTGTTGGTGGTATTATTATCGGTTTCGGTATGGGGCTAGCATTACGTAACGGCGGCGCATTAGATGGAATCGATATGCTAGCTGTATTGCTTTCTCGTAAGTTACCTTTTGGAACAAGTGACCTTATTTTATTCTTAAACATGTTCGTATTTATTTTCGTATCAACAGTATTCGGTCTTCAAGGAGCTATCCTTTCGGCAATTGCTTACTTTATTGCTTCGAAAGTGATTCATATCGTTGAAGTTGGTTTAAGTGGTTCGAAAGCATTTAAAATCATTACGAAAGAGCCTGAATTAATGGTAGAAACAATTCGTGATCGTTTAGGCCGAAGTGCAACATATAACGAAGTATACGGTGGTTATTCAAGAGAGAAATTCAAAGAAATTTCTTGTGTAATTAACCGTTTAGAAGAAAGTAAAATGAAAGAACTTATTAATGAAATCGATCCGCACGCCTTTATTACAGTTTATGACGTAGCAGAAGTAAAAGGCGGTAACTTTAAGAAACGTGATATTCATTAATCATCATGAATAAAGAGGGTGTGCCAACAATTTGGCACACCCTCTTCTTATTATGAAGTTGCGGTCGTTGTCGGTAAGTCGATATATTTCAATAATCGCTGATATAATTTTACTCTCCCCATCTTCTTCCTCTCTTAATCCATGCTACGTATTTTTGAAAGGTAGGCACTTCATGTTGAAAGCGCAGCGGAACATATAGAAAAAGAGTACATGTACATAGTATCCATAGAATACCTACTACAAAGTGAAATTTCATCGTTGTGCTAATAAACAAACTGAGGAATAAGACGAGGAACATAATCAAACTAAACCTTTTATATATAGTCATACTAATCTCCTCCTTATAACTTAATTGTACCAGCTATAAGGAATTAATTCCCATAATAAAAAGACCGAAAAGCACATTCTACTTTCCGGTCTCTATAACTATCTTCTCTTCGTAATTTTTCCTGAACCACCGACCCTCGTTTTCGGAGGAGATGTATTCCTTGGCGGCGTTTTAATAGAGGATTTCGGCTTCACATCTGATCCGCTCGAGCCACCTGGTGTTTTTGTAATTTTTCCTTTGCTTCCAGTAGAAGGCGGAGGCGTACTACTTCCTTTTTTCGTAATACTTCCTGTATCTCCTACGGAAGGTTTCGAATCTACATTATCGCCTCGCTTAATGATAGATCCTTTCCCTTCCTTCGTAATTGGAGGCGGGGTTTTCTTTTCTTCTTTCGTAGGCGGTCTCTCTGGAATAACCGGTTTATGATTTTGTCTGTCATTATATCCGCGATAATCACCGTATGATGATTTTCGTGAACCGAATATATCGTTTAAAATACTTCCCATAATATATCCTTGCAGGAAGGATGGTTGGTAATTTTGACGGACAAATTCTTTATTACTTATTTCAATTAACGTATCAGAAGGTTTCTCTTTATCCTTTTGCAGGTTATAAATCTTATCAGAATAAACGAGGAACATTTGATTTTCGTCTTCTTTAGATGCTTGCTTCGGTTCTCTTTCATTAATGAGTTCCTTTGCGACTTCAGGAACTGACCGATTGGCGGCCCTATACACGTAAGATTCTTGTTTACCTTCTTTTGCGACAGATTCTAGTGGATAACGGTCTTGAATCGACTTTGTCTGTCCGCCTTGACAACCTGATAAGGCATATCCAGCAACAACAAGTAATAGAACGATAGCAAGTATAGGGATTACGAACGATTTAATCATGGTAAACAATCGGTTTGACATGATTACGCCCCCTTACGTTGCTCTTATAATTTGTACATCAGCAGGAATAATTGCTTCTCCCTCATACATCATTGTGCGACCATTTTGCCATTCAATACGTAATAATTTTCGGTTATCTGATTGGAATTCCCATACGTACTGTTCCTCTGAAGCAGAGAATGGTGTTTTCCCCATCACAACAACACGTCCGTTATATTGCTCTTCCATATGGTACTCTGTATCATCCATTTCAATTGTCGTCGGAACTTCATCAATTGAATCTAAACGACCATCGATTGGTGTATATAATTTGTAATACGTATTTTCACGATCTTCAATTTTTAAATAACGAATATCTTTCCCGTCTTGCAGTGTTAAAACAATTTCTTTACGAGAATGCATACTCGTTTTCCCAGTTAATTCGTACATGACTAATGAAACTTCAATCATATCGCCAGGAGCTAACGTTAACAAACTCTTCTCCGGTTTCGGCGGTTCTGGGCTCTTCATTATATTTTTAATTCGTTTAAATAAACTCATGATTTACCCCTCCTTCTCTCTTTATAAACAAGCACCTAAAATAAGTGCACCAACGATATGTAATGATCCGGCCAACATCGCATGCGCAACACTGCCTTCTTTCGTACCTTCTTCTAAATCTAAACCGGACATTTTCTTTAACACAAATTCGATAAACATTTCTACCACTAATAAAATAACGAAAGAAACTGCTGATGCAAGTAGCGCTTGCCATAAGTCATTTGCTTTCGTTATGGATTGAGATAAAATGTACCCTTGCGCGAATAATTTCATAACGAAACGCGTTGTTACAGCTGTATTCCCATTCTTTATTTCTTTTAAATCATTGTATTTAGTAAAAATTGAATCAACCCACATAATTGCAAATAAAAGTACTGCACTTGCTCCAGTCCATACAAGCATGGCTAACACATTTGTCCATGTCATTGCAAAACCTCCTCTAAAATGTAATAGAAAACCGACATGAATTCTCTTCAGACATGTCGGTTTCTTTGTCTATTCTATATTATTTCTCATACTGCTTCATAATACGAGCTAATTCATCGTCAACAGCAGAATTTTTGTTTAAGCTTGCGAATTCATCATCTAATGACTTTTCTTTTTTATACACTTCACCACTTGCTTCTGCTTCAGCTTCTAATTGAAGAGCTTTCTCTTCCATACGACTTAAACCAGCTTTTGCTGAATTTGAATCAAATCCAGACATCGCCTGATTAATATTCTTTTGTGCTTTCGCCGCATTTACACGTGCTACAAGTGTTTCACGTTTATTTTTCAGCTCTGTTAATTGCTTACGCATTTCTTCTAGCTTCAGGCGAAGATTATCGGCAGCAGCTTTGTTTTGCTCATAGCTTGCTTTATACTCATTCATCTTTTGCTCTGCGTTTTGTTTTTCTTCAAGAGCACGACGTGCAAGATCAAGATTGCTTGCTTGAACAGCCATATGAGCTTGCTCTTCACGTTTTTTCACAAGTGCTTCTTGCTCTTCAAATAATATTTTGAATTTCTTCTCAAGTGCAATTTGAGCTGCTACACTTTTCTCAGCTTCTTGTACATCCGCTTGCATATCGCGTAAATATTGATCCGTCATCTTAACTGGATCTTCCGCTTTTTCAATTAATGAATATACATTCGACATTGTTAAATCTCGTAATCGTTTAAATACAGACATTCTAATTCCTCCTATGACTTACCTCATATTTCAAATTCACTACTTGGAAAACTGAAAAATCTCCCTTAACAGTAAAGAATATTCATTTTTACAGCCTACGTGTTTATTATAACAAAACTAATATGTCCTTACATGTTATTTCCAAAATACAGCCAATATAATATGACATTCTATATAAAACATTGTATTCCTAATATATTCTCATTAACCCTCTTCAGAATTGACTTATTTTTATGCACTTTCACTAAATTACATTATTGTAATGTTACTGTAAGCTAACTCGATAGTTACGTTGCAATATTTCTTATACACTAATACCAGAAGCAACGAACAAGCTTCTCATCATTTCAGAACTAATACAAAAACTGTATTTACAATAAAACATATAAAAAGGAGAAATCATCATGAAAAAATTAGTAGGCATCGGATTAGCAGCAGCAATTTCATTCGGAGCATTATCAGGTTGTTCTTTATTAGGAGAGAAAGCAAACGGTTTTGTACTGTACGGATCAGAAGAACAAGTTCAACAAATTACAGATAAAAACAAAAAAGAAGTGAAAGAAAAAGACTTCTATAAAATGAAAATGACTACATTAGAGGGTAAAAAAGTTCTTGTTATGGATAAGAAAACTGGTGAAGAACTGGTGAAGAAAGAGTTACTTAGCAAAGTTGATGAAAAAGACGACACGAAACCACTTAATAAATTACCAGCTGTAACAGCAGAACAAGGTGTATTATTTGCTAAAGAAAAAGTAGAAAATGCTACACTTGATGGGGCAAAATTAAAATACGAAGGCAATACAATTATCGGAAGTGGACGTGCATATGCCGACATGTTCGCGATTGTTGATGATGCAACTTACGTAAATGTAAAAGGCGATGAAAAATCTGTTGGGGTATTAAAATTCGATAAAGACCCTAGTAAAGAATTCCCTGGCTACAACGGTGTAGAAGCTTCTCAACTTGTAAAAATTAAAAGGTAAAACAAAAAAGCTTTGCGAAATTCGCAAAGCTTTTTTCTATTTATGAGCAACTTGCTCCATATCCGGACTACAAGTTTGCGACTGACATGATTTATTTAAAGAACATGCTGCGCATTTTCCCTTTTTACTTCTCTTTACAAAATTAACTAACGTGTATGCTGCATAACCAAAAATGATAGCTCCGATTATAATATTGACCATCACTCTAATACATCTCCTTCTAGAATCCGAGTAAGGATCCAACTTGGTATATAATGAACGTTAATACATAAGCAACAACGAGTGGATAAACGACAGAGAAAATTGTCCACTTCGTTGATCCTGTTTCACGTTTAATAACAGCTACTGTCGCTAAACACGGAACATATAATAAAATAAAGAACATAAATGCATATGCTGATAACGCAGTATAATGTGCTCCCATTACATTTCCAAGCACATCTTCTTTCACCGCATAAATAATTGCCATTGTAGAAACGACAACTTCTTTCGCTAAAAATCCTGTTAAAAGAGATGCTGCAGCTTGCCACGTTCCAAAGCCGAGCGGTGCAAATAGTGGTGCAATAAATCCACCAATCATCGCTAAGTAACTATCTCCCATATCAACACCAAATCCTGATGGACCTGCATAGTTTAATAACCAAATGACAACAGAACCACCGAAGATGAATGTACCTGCTTTACGAACAAATCCTTTCCCTTTCTCCCACGTGCTTAGCCATAACGTTTTCGCTTGTGGCACGCGGTAAGGAGGTAGTTCAATGACGAAAATAGACTTTTCCGCTTTTAAAATGGTAAGAGACATAATTTTTGTAACTAATAATGCAAGAACAATACCTGCAACATATAAAGAAAACACAACAGTTGCCTGACTATGAGGGAAGAATACTCCCGCAAATAATGCGTATACAGGTAAACGTGCCGAACAAGACATAAATGGTGTTACAAGAACTGTAAGTAAACGTTCTTTTTCTTGTTCAATCGTTCTCGCTGCCATAATACCTGGAACATTACATCCAAAACCGATAATCATCGGAATGAATGCTTTTCCATTTAAACCGAAGAACTCCATAATTCTATCCATAACAACTGCAATTCGCGCCATATATCCTGAGTCTTCTAATAATGAAATGAAAAAGAATAGTGCAAAGATTTGTGGAACGAATACTAATACCGCACCAACACCGGCAATAATACCTTCTGTAACGAGTGCTTGAATAAAATCAGAAGCTCCAACACTTGTGAGCCCAGCCGTTACCCAATCCGTAAGCTGTCCACCAAAAAATTCATCTAACATATCGGATAAAGGTGTACCAATCCACGTAAACGTAACCTGAAAAATAAAAAACATAACTGCTAAAAAGATTGGAAGTCCTAAAATTTTATGTGTAATTAATCTATCAATTTTTTCCGAAAAAGGAATTTTTCCTTCTTTCTCATGCTTCATAACATTTGTTTTTAACTTTTCAATATACGCTTCACGAGTTTTGTAAATGTGCTCTTCCAACGTACAATCAAGTTTTCCTTCTAAGCGAGATCGAATGGCTACAAGTTCCTTATAAATTGGTAATGCTTTCATTTCTTTTTCTACTACTTCGTTATTGCTTAAAAATTGAAGGGCTAACCATCTTGGATGCTTATAATTCGCTGTCTCTAAAAGAGCTATTACCTCTCCAATTCCTTCATCCATCTGTACACCATATGAAATAATGAATGGCTTTTTCTCGTTTTTGTCATTTTCTTTAAGAGTAGCAAGTAGTTCTTCACAGCCTTTTCCACTTCTTGCAACGACCGGAACGGCTGTTACACCTAATAGCTCTGATAATCGTTTTACATCAATTACAATGCCTCGTTGCTTTGCCACATCGACCATATTTAATCCGATTGAAACCGGCTTTCCAAACTCAAGTAATTGCAACGTTAAATGCATATTTCTCTCGAATTGCGAAGAATCCACTATATTTAACATATGATGAAATTCGTCTGTTAGTAGAAAATTTGTAACGACACCTTCATCACGCGAAACTGGATTCAAATCATAAACACCTGGTAAATCAATTAATGTTCCTTGCTTATCTTTTAATTTACCAACCTTCTTTTCTACTGTTACACCGCTCCAGTTTCCTACGTATTCATAAGAACCAGTAAGTGCATTAAATAATGATGTCTTCCCTGTATTCGGATTCCCTAGCAAAGCTACCTTATTCACGCTAATTCCACCTTTATCATTTTCGCGTCACAATGACGAATACTAATTAACTGTCCACGACACTCCAATGTACAAGGACCTTTGAACATCGCTTTCTGCTTCATGCGAAGTTCGCTTCCTTCAGAAAGACCGAAAGCAGCCAATCTTCTCTTCAGTAAATGATCTAAAGACTGAACGCTTTTTACTAACACTTTCTCACCGATTTTAATATCTACTAAGCTCATAACCTTCCCCCTCAGAAGAGAATGATAATTATTTTCAAAAAAATTATAGCACACTCTATTTCTCTTGTACTATACCCTTTTGCTTCATATTTATTAACATTTCGCTACAATTCTATTTCAATCATTGTCATACTGTATTCGTTTGCCATTCTCATCCATTTCGCTTACAATAAACAATAGCAAATAAAGAATCTCGTTATCACTGGGGGAGCCATGCCGCTGAGAGGGAACACTTCGTTCCGACCCTTCGAACCTGTTAGTTAATGCTAACGCAGGGATTGTGCAAACGTCCGAAATACATACCTCTTTTTTATTTACGTATTTCGTATCCTCCTATGATATCTATTCTTTTTTGCACAACTTGGATTTAGGGGGAGACAACATGCGTAACACCAATTTACAAGCGATGATCGAATCTGCAATTCTTGCAGCCTTCGCCTTGGTCATCGACATTTTACCATTATCAATCAAACTTCCAACAGGCGGTTCCATTTCATTCGCTATGATTCCTATTTTTATTATTGCATACCGCTGGGGCTTTAAATCAGCTTTCTTAGGTGGTTTAGTTTGGGGACTATTACAAATTGTCGTAGGAGATGCTTACATTTTAACACCTATTCAAGCTTTCATTGAGTACTTCATTGCCTTTGCTTTTATCGGATTTGCTGGCTTATTCTATCGTCCAATTCAAAAAGCACTTTTAACGTCTAATGAAAATAACTTAGAACAATCAAGTTTAGGTAGCCGTAAAGAAAAACCTTCATCAAAACAAAACGAAGGTAAGAAAGTCCTTGCTTATATTATCCTTGCTACATTTATCGGTAGCTTTGCTCGCTATTTCTGCCACTTTATTGCTGGTATTATTTTCTGGGGACAATATGCACCGAAAGGTCAATCAGCAGTTCTATACTCATTAATCGTAAACGGCAGTACAATGCTCGGTTCTTTTATTTTATGTACCGTTTTACTTATATTTTTATTTCTTACTTCACCTCGCTTATTCAAGAGCATCAATGCTTATCAAATAAATTCAAACAAAAAGAGCGCTTAATAAGCGCTCTTTTTGTTATATCGTAATATCAATTAAAAATACAATAAATGCACAAAAGAAAATAAATACCATTATACTTAGCCACTTGCTATGCACGGTTCATCGACTCCTTACATAACCTCATTTTCTAACCAGATTATATCGCTTAAAAATAAAGATTAGGTAAAGATAATATGAAAATAAATTAAAAAAGCGTAGCATGCATCATCTACGCTTTTTTAGGTAAATAAAAGTAAAATAATACACCATCTTCTGTATTTTCTGCCCCATATTCAGCATCGTGCAGTTCTAAAATATTTTTAGAAATAGCTAGACCAAGCCCAGTTCCACCTTGTGAACGGTGGCGAGCTGCATCCACGCGATAAAAACGGTCCCAAATTTTATCTAATTGCTCTTCTTCAATGTGAGTACCTTTATTTTCAATACACACTTTTATACGATCTTTCTCATCTATTGTAGAAATAATAATATCCTCTTTATTCGGTGTATAACGTATGGCATTCGTAATGAAGTTCACGATTACTTGTTCAATCCGACTTTGATTTGCGACTACTTCAAATGAACATATATTTTTATGCACATGAAGTTCTTTTTTCTCTATGTCCACAGAAAGGTGTTCACATATATCTTCAATTACTGTATCGATATAAAATACATCCTTTTTCATTTTATATGTACCTGACTCAAATTTAGCTAACTCCAGCATATCCAAAATTAAAGTATCCATTTTATCTACTTCTCGTTCCATTGCCTGAAAATAGTATTCTTTTTTATGCTCAGCTACTCCATCTTTTAAAATAGAAATACAGCTTTTCATAATACTCAGCGGTGTTTTTAATTCATGCGAAACACCAGAAATAAATTCTTTCCGCGTATTTTCTAACTTTCTTTCCTTTTCAATATCTTGTTCTAGCTGTCCAATATGCGAATGGAGCTTATTAGATAATACATTAATATTTTTCGATAAATCACCAATTTCATCTTTTGAAGTAATCGGTATTTGTTCTGTGAAATCTAAGTGTGCTATTTTCTTCGTCGTATCATTTATTTTTAATAACGGCTTTGCAATTTGTTTTGAATAATAGAACGAAGCTAGAAAAATAAGAACGACTACAAATGCAATGATGTAAATGTAGTAATCTTGCACCATTTGTACAGCTTCATCTACAGGCTGTAAAGAAGCCATCGCATAAATATATGTGACTGATCCGTCTCTTTCTGTTATTGGTTTCATTAATAATTTATATTTTATATCATTTTTTTCATAGTCCATTGTTTTTATTGAATATTCTATTTGATTACTTTCATTTAGTAATACATCCCTTTGAAACTCTTTTATGCTATCTAAGAATAGACTATTTTTATAAATTGGATTTACAAGACCTTTTACATCAGGAAACTGTACTTTCGTAACACGTCCTCTTATGTAAGTATCTAATTCCTGAGCAGATTCTTCCTGAACAGCTGGTTTCTTTTCTTTAACAAGTTGTTCTTGATCCGCTCTCTTTTTCTCCTCATCTAATTTCATTTTCTCCTGAAACGCTTTTTCTAACGGTTTATTAGATCCATTTAAATTTTGCTTACCTAACGCGAAAGAGAATGGAATAAAACTATCACCTTTTTTCACGCCAGAAAAATAAATTTCTTGTCCTAAAAACGGATCTGATAATTTATTATCAATCTCCTCTATATTGACGAGATTGTATAAAGGAATTTTGAATATTTGTTGTCCAAAGCTCTTTTGTTGCCTACGATCTATCGTTACTTCAAAATAAAAATCATCCGCATGTTTTAAATTCCCATTCTGATCTAACGTTGTAATCCACGTATTATTTTCTCTTAAAAAGTCTTGCTCCAGCTTCTGAATTCCTTCTGCACTTCCTGCATAATTCAAATAATTCTTCTCAAAGGAATTTAAATTCACTTTAATATCTTCTACTTTTCGATTCGCATAATATTGTTTAAAAAATATCGTTTGTCCAATAAATATCGTCGCTAAAATTAACATACATAATGCTGTTGTGAGGGCAAATAATTTTAGTACAATCCCCTTTCTCATACATTCCCCTCAAATTTATAACCTGTTCGTACTACAGTTGTAATGCACTTTGCTTTCTCTCCTAATTTATTTCTTAAATTACGAATATGACTATTAACCGTTCGATCGTCACCAGCAAATTCATATCCCCAAATTCTTGAAATGAGTTGCTCTCGCGTTAAAACAATCCCTTGATTTTTCATGAAATACGCTAATATTTCAAATTCAGTATGTGTTAAATTAATGTCTGTCCTATCTACCGTAACAGTGCGCGATGGGAAGTGGACGTGAATACCGTGAATGGATAATGTATCATCTTCATTCTCTAGAAGTTGCTTCGTTACTTTTCTACTTTCTAACAGCCTTTTCGCTCTTGCTAATAAAATTGGTGGGCTATACGGCTTCGTCACATAGTCATCCGCCCCAAGTTCAAATCCAAGTAACGTATCATCTTCATCTACACGTGCCGTCAGCATAATAATAGGAACCTCAGATGTTTTACGAATTCTTCGGCAAACAGACCATCCATCAAGTTCCGGCAACATAATATCTAAAATAACTAAATCAACCTCTTCTTCCTCAAATACAACTAAAGCTTCTTTCCCATCTCTTGCTTCAAACACTACATATTGCTCGCTCAAAAAATAATCTTTTAATATTTCACGCAAAATATCTTCATCTTCCACAATTAAAATGTTTTTTGACATAACTTATGTATCCCCCTTCCGCTTTCAGAAACTATCACTTCATTTTGAATAACTAGCCGTTAACTTCGCCTCGATAATATATCTATCTGGTGCATCCCCTATATAATCAAATGGATAGCAAGTCGTTAGTGTTAATATCGGTTCTTCTTTTTTTATAATAACAGTACGATCATCCGCATGGGTAATCCATATCTTTTGAATTTCGTATGTGTAAGTTTTATTATCATACTCTAAAACAAGAGTGTCTTTTTCTTTTAACTCTCCTAAATCTGTAAAGACAGTATCCCGGTGTCCACTCAGTACAGTATGTCCCCCTCCAGATGGTGTTGTCGTTACATCACTAACGAACATTCCAACTCCTTTCTTCAACGTTGCATCATCCGCTCCCCAGTATATAGAAAACTTCTTCTTTATTTTCGGTATATTTAACAGTGCAACCTTTTCTCCTTCTTTATGTTCTGTTTGAGAAGAAGGTACTTGGGAAGTTACAGGTGTTTCGTAAGAAAGTTGCTTATGTTGTATATTTTCAAGGCTCTTTAATTCTTCTTTCGTTAATTGTTGAGCAGAGCTTTTTCCTTTATACCATTCCATAGCGTAATATGATCCCGTGAATAGCCCTATGGCCATCAATATGATACCTATATAATTGAGTAACTTCATGTTCATCCCTCCATGCCAAAAATGGTAGGAATAACCTACCATTTTTAATATATGAAATTATTCCATTCTTTATAGGACAATATTTTATTTACGCCTTAACTTTATTGCGACGATTCAAACCAAATAATGTCCCTATCCCTACAAGACATGCGCTTAGTGCCATCATTGCTACATTATTAGATGCTGTGTTTGGTAATTTTTCACCTTGTACAGCTGGCTTCGCTACTTCTTTTTTTACCGCACCATTTTTTTGTTGTACTTGTGCTGCTTCTTTTTTTGCCATATCATTTTTCAACTGTTCTTGTGCTATTCTCTTTTTCTCTTCTTCACTTTTTTGCTGTTCCTTAATCAATGCTTCTTTTTTCGCCTTATCGTTTTTCAACTGCTCTTGCGCTATTCGCTTTTTCTCTTCTTCACTTTTTTGCTGTTCTTTAATCAATGCTTCTTTTTTCGCTTTATCTTGCTGCAGTTGTGCCTGTTCTTCCTTTGTTACTGTTCCAGTATCCGCACTCGCTACTGAAGAATATCCTACTGTTAAAAGTGCCATTGCACAAATTGGTAATAGTCTCTTTTTCATCTTCATTCTCTCCTTATATTTTATTCACATCAACTCGCATCGGATGTATCACTAGAATAAACAAGAGATATAAATATAAGATGCAGATGAAATATATTTCATTTAAAGATTTCATTGTAGAAAAATAAAAAAACATCGCAATATATGCGATGTTTTTTCGGGTGTGTGTCTCAATATTTACATGTTACTTTCGCGTGATGTAGAAGTAGAACAGGCCGGAGCGATAACTAATTGTCTCGGCTCAGTTTTCTTTAAGTGATTTTTGACGTTACACTTACGACGTTGAACAACCCACGCTTTAATAGGGTTTGTCAAAATAATCTTTTGCTCTTCGTTAGGGGCCTCTTCTTCAAACCTACAACTTTCGCTCCATTTATTCCATTTCATTGTAAATTTAGAAGAAAAATGATCGTCTTCTCGATCAAACAAGTGCAAAAAATCCATTTCGCCAGCTAGCATTACGGTGTTGCTAGTTGCTAAAAAAGAAAAGGTCGTCCAACGTTTCTCCATGCCCTCCTACTCCTTTTTCACATATAGAGTGCCTAAAACTTAATTTACCTAAAATATGCTTGCCTTTTACCTTACACTTATAGTTTATCCAAAACACTACTATGCAACTATCGATTTGCCTTACAACTACCTTACATTTTTGTAAGAAACAAAAAACCTTCACTCTCTATACGTGAAGGTTTCTCATTTCTTATCTATATGATTTTTCATATGATCCACTCCAGCTTCTTGTAGCTGTGACATCATACCGTGGGAAATTGCGCCTAATACTAAAGTCATTCCAATTAGTGAAATCCGAATCGCTGGTACATCAATTATGTAAGCCAAACTACCAAGAACAATTGTTAAAAGTAATGCTTTTATAAATGTTGCACTTGTATACTCTTTCTTTCTCATCATAATCATCCTTTTGGAAGCGTTTTCTTGATGTAATCAGTATATCATATCATCTGACTATTTTGTGGGGATTTCTGTAAAAAACTTATATCTTCTTTGACTTTTCCCCTTCTTTCCTTTACAGTCGAAATGTTCACAAGTTTTACACTGTAGGAGGACTCCAATGAATCTTGAAATAAAAGATACTTTAATTTCTGAAGAACAATTACAAGAAAAAGTAAAAGAACTAGCACTTCAAATCGAACGTGACTTTGAAGGAGAAGAAATCGTAGTAATCGCTGTATTAAAAGGATCTTTCGTATTCGCTGCCGATTTAATTCGTCACATTAAAAACGATGTAACAATCGACTTTATTTCTGCATCTAGCTACGGAAATCAAACAGAAACAACTGGAAAAGTAAAACTATTAAAAGATATCGATGTAAACATCACTGGAAAAAACGTAATTGTCGTAGAAGATATTATCGATTCTGGTTTAACACTTCACTTCTTAAAAGATCACTTCTTTATGCATAAACCGAAAGCATTGAAATTCTGTACGTTACTTGATAAACCTGAGCGTCGTAAAGTGGACTTAAAAGCTGAATATGTTGGCTTCCAAATTCCAGACGAATTTATCGTTGGCTACGGTATCGACTGCGCAGAAAAATATCGTAACTTACCATTTATCGCTTCAGTTGTAACGGAATAATATAATAGAATAAACTTCCACCATCAATTACTGGTGGAAGTTTATTTTCTATCACGATTCGTAAAAGACAAAGGGAGAGAATAAAAATGACAAAAACAAAATTTGAAAAAGTACTCCTCATCGTAAATCCAAAAGCAGGGCAAGGCGATTTACATACGAATTTAACGAAAATTGTACCACCTCTTGCGGCAGCTTTTCCTGACTTACATATCCTTCATACGAAAAAGCAAGGTGATGCAACAAAATATTGTCAGGAGTTTGCTAGTAAAGTAGATTTAATTATCGTCTTTGGTGGTGACGGCACTGTATTTGAATGCACAAATGGCTTAGCACCTCTTGAAACTAGACCTACACTTGCAATCATTCCAGGCGGAACTTGCAATGACTTCTCTCGCACACTTGGCGTTCCGCAAAACATCGCAGAAGCAGCAAAACTTATTACACAAGGACATGTAAAACCAGTTGACGTCGCAAAAGCAAATGACCTACACTTCTTAAACTTCTGGGGCATTGGACTTGTCTCTGAAGTATCAAACAATATCGATGCGGAAGAGAAAGCAAAGCTTGGGAAAATTGGTTACTATTTAAGCACCATTCGAACTGTCAAAAATGCTGAAACATTCCCCGTAAAAATTACGTACGATGGACAAGTATATGAAGACGAAGCCGTCCTTGTTATGGTTGGAAACGGTGAATATCTTGGTGGTATTCCATCCTTTATTCCGAACGTAAAATGTGATGACGGAACACTTGATATTTTTGTTGTAAAATCAACAGGTATTCAAGCGTTTAAAGATTATATCGGGAAGAAACTATTTGAAGACTCAAATGAAAATGACATCTTCCATGTAAAAGCGAAATCCATTCATATTGAAACAGAAGAAGAAAAAGAAGTAGATACAGATGGAGAAAGCTCGCTTCATACACCTTGTCATATTGAACTATTACAAGGACACTTTACGATGATTTATAATCCTGCGGTTGTGTAATCAATACTTTATTATACTTTAATAATTACTAAACTTCGCATTTTTGCGAAAAATACAGTATAATTAATAAGTAAAAGGTTGTTAACAAAAAATGTTAACAACCTTTTTATTTTTTCAAAAAAACTTTTCACTTTAGAGGAGCGATCACATGTATTGGAGAAAAAATGATAAGCCTGTAGAAGATCCCGAAGCGATAGCTATATGGGAATGTACGGCAAAAGACTGCCGTGGATGGATGCGTAAAAATTTTTCATTAGAAGAAGAACCAAAATGTCCATTATGCAAAAATGATATGAATAGTAGCGAGCGTTTATTACAAAAGCTCTAACTTCTGCTTTTCTCCACTTTAAATATTAGAATAAAGGATTATCTTTCTCCTTATCTACAAGATGCATTTCCTATATGTGAATAGAAAGAAAATAGATAATAGCGTAAAACATTGAAACAGAAAAGAGATGGTTTTCCCATCTCTTTTCTGTTTCAAATTCCCCTTATCAAACCTTAGTTATGCACACCTCATTTTAGCTAATAAAAAACGAAAAACTTTATCACTATTTTCATTTACTCACAATCCGAACATAAGAATGAACCGTTAAGAAATAATAACTAATATAAATAACGCTATATCCTTTAAAAGATGTATAAAGAAAAATGAAACAAAAAAATACATGCTGTATCAATAACCGCTCCAATCGGTACTTCAAAATGAACGTTTACGCCTAATTCCATCATGCTTACTAATAACTGAAGGAATGATTTTGAAAGTAAACTACCAATTACAATGCCGATTACTAATCGATAGTAAAACCATTAACGTATTTTCATAAAACAGCATTTTGCCTATTTCTTTTTTTCCAATACCTAGTAAAGAGTAAAGACCTATTTCTTTCTTACGCTTTCGTGTAAAAAATCCAAAACCATACAAAATGATTTCAAATTTCCTATAATTAAAATGTTAAATTACATTTCGAACAAAAGGGAGCAGAATTGCCTCTCCTAATTTTCGCATTACATTTTGGACAATATACATATCGCTCTTCTATCTTTTCTCGTTCTATCATATGTAAAGATACTATTCTCATACTACACATAACCCCGATTAAAATAAGACTAACAATGAGTAGCATCACCCTCGCCCCCTTACACTAAACATTACCATAAAACAACAAAACCGATTCTCTCATTGAGAATCGGTTTTATACTTATAATCCTAATTTCGCCTTCGCTCCATCAGGAATTTTATCTGTTGTTACTTGTACTTTATTATGTAAGAACTTACCTCTCGTAAGCACATGCCAGTATGAGCCTTTTGGTAATTCATCTACTTCGTCAATTGTAACTTCTTTTTTCTTACCATTTTCATCATAAGCTTTCACTTTATATTCACGACCTTTATTTCCACCTAACTCTTTTCCATCGTTATCAATTATTGCATAATGGTCCTCTATATCAAGAAATGGATTCATTCTATCAAACCCCGCGCTCCCCTTTAATAAATATGCCGCTCCTGCGACGATAACAAGTAGTGATCCAAAAATAAATCTTTTCATCTATATTCCACCTTTCATTATGTTTTCTTTAAGGTTTTTCTAAGTATAGAGCTTATTTCTTAATAAAAACTCGTTCGATTTCTTAACATTTTCTTAAACTAAAAGTGAAATATTAATTAAAAAGATTGAAATAGACAAAAAATAACTTTTTACACTCCAATTGACAAAATTACACCTTTAGTGTAATTTTACACTATAAGAAAAAGGAGCTGCATTATGGATAAACAAAAATTTATTGAACTCGTTAATTCAAAATTAAAACTCATCCGTGTTGAAAATAATCTATCACAAGATAAAATGTCAGAAATTATTGGTTTATCGAAGAAAACATTAGTAGAAATCGAAAAAGGAAGACGCACGCTAACATGGGCAGGCGCAGTTTGTGTCGTAACACTCTTCGAACAGAGCGATACAGTCCAGATGACATTTGGGGATGATGTGAATGAAATTATAAAAACAATCGCTTTTACACATTACAGTACAAACTTCCCGAAGACGTTAGGCGGAAAAGTGTGGTGGCGACAAATAAAAGAATTAAACGGTTATCAAATACAACAAAATATTTTATCTCAACATTATCGAATTTTAGATAAAGAAGACCGCAGAATATGCCATTCATTCGATTTCGATGAAATTGAACAGCGATTTATGGAAATGGCAAAAACATCTCAATAAAGTAAAACTTTAATCAGTGGGGATTTTACTGCCCTTTAATACGGGATAAAATAAATTTCGGAGTATAATTCAAATGGAAAAACAGACAAATATCACGATTTTAAATACGCTAATCATTAGCACGTTAGTATTCAATTTATTTATTTTCACATCAAGAATGAGCTTTTTACCTTGGTATATTGAAGATGGATGGGGCTATCTAGGATTATTATTTACGTCCTTTATTTTCTTACTTTGCTTCTTTCAATCTTCGAAGCTTCATAAAGACGGAAAGTTAACTACACTACAAAAGTTTATTCCACTTGCTTCTGCCATACTTTCAATCTTTGTTCTTATCACTCCATCAAGTGATTTTATGACTATACTAGCTAATCTAATCAATACAATCATATTAACAATTTATATAACTGTATTTCAAACAACACCTAATGTAAGTAATGAAAAGCTATTACATTAAAAGGGAGAGTTATTCTACAAAATAACTCTCCCTTTTATACTACTCTCAATAAGCGTAAGCCCTCATTCTATTTATTTACTCATCACCGTACTTCTTCTTTGCTTATACAAATAAGCACCACTCGCAACAACAAAAACAATTCCGCCAAAATACACGCCATACTCTATCGCAAGCGCTACAATCCTTTCAATATGTTGTCCAAATAAAGAACCGAGTACAAAGTAAGCAAGTGTCCAAACAAGTCCTGTCGTATAGGAATACAAAGCATACGTCTTAAATGACATGTTATTCATTCCAACTAAATACGGTACGATATGTCTGACGACTGGTATGAAGTAGCTTGTGACTAACGCATAATGGCCATACTTCTCTACCATTTGTTGAGATTTCAAAAGATATTTCGCCTTTTTCTTTTTCATTAGCTTATCAAGTACTTTTATACCAAATATTTTTCCTACTATATAACCTAACGACAGCCCAGATACAACGCCTAAATAGGTTAATAAAAATGCTGGAATGACACTTAATATCCCTAATGAAGAGACAAACCCACCACTCATTACGATCATTTCGTCTGGAATTGGCATACCGATAATACCTAACCATAAACAGAAAAATAGTGCCCAATAGCCATACTGTTCAATATAAGATAATAATTCATGTAATTCCATTAGGCATAAGCTCTTCTTAACTCTTTTTTACAGCTAAAGATGTACGCTGGCGGGAAATTGAGCCACACTTTTTCGAGCGTAATTTCAGGGAAGAAATGTTGTATAAATCCTTTTTTCACAAGTGAATATTGAAATGTAATAAATTCACCTGTCTCATGTATCGCCTCCATTACATTGTTTAAAATACGCTTTGAAACTTCTTCTGGTAAAGATGTAAAAGGCAATCCCGATAAGACGTAATCAATGCATTCTATCTGTAATTCTTCCATATACTTCTTTATATTTTCAGCTGAACCATGTACCACAATGACGTTCTGCTCATTTTTAAACTTTCTCTTTAACTCTTTGCAAAACACTTCATTAATTTCAATAAGAAGAAATATCGTTTCCTTCTTCTTTCTCTTCATAATTTCTCTCGTGAAAACCCCTGTACCAGGCCCTAGCTCTACGATACATTTCGCTCTATTAAAATCAATGACATCTACCATTTTCTTTGCTAATATTTTTGAACTTGGCGCAATTGCACCAGTATGTTTCGGATGTTTTATAAATTCATGTAAGAATGTTATGAGTTGCATGTAACCCTCTCCCCATTCGTTCGATAGTTTTTAACTTGTTTCTAAGTATAACTATCGTTTCTTAACAAAAATTGAGGAGATTTCTTAAGATTTTATGAAGAATGAAACATTTCTTATTCCATATATAAATACCTCTTTTATATTCATTAATTTGGTATAGTAGATATAAAAAGAACTTTTATGGAAGGTACCATCACTACGTTTATTTTCATGTAAGCAAACAAAGGCAAATAATAAGAAATATAGATTTGAGTCTGAATATGTGGTATTCCAAAACTATTTAAAAGGAGAAGATAATGAATAATTCCATCGACCTACAGCACTTATGTGACCTTGTACATAGAACATTCCATGTTCCTGTTCAATTTCTATCTACTGATAAAAAAATTGTATATGAATCTACTTCTCATACAATTGGTAGTCCATTTTATTCTTCTAAAGAAGAACATCTTAATGAAATTTATCAAGAAAACGTACCTTGCAATTTTCCAATTTTCAAAGGAAATAAGTATCTTGAAAATTTCATTAGCATCCATATAACAAATCATGAACATATAAAAGGTACAATTATAATCGGCCCGACTACCTATCCAAAAGTATCAGATGAAATGGCGATTAAACTGATGAAGTATTTCAACTGTAATAATAAAATGCAACAAGGAGTAGATTACTATCAATTTCTACCCGAGATTAAAAAAAGCACGTTAATTGATATAAGTATTTGGTTACATTACGTCATTTTTAATGAAAAATTAGATAGAGATATTGTCTGGAAAGAGAATAAATTACTCGAAGATGTTTCTTATAAAATCGTAAATCCTGATTTATACATTTCAAAACGTCGCCGGCATGATCCGCAAAATTATGACATATCATTGGAACGCAAATTTTTTTCAGCCATTAAAGAAGGCAATACAGAAAAGGTCATACAATATGCGTATTCATTCCCCCAAGAAGATGCGACAATTTGGTCTAAAGGAGATCAGCTTAGAAACCAAAAAAATAATGGCATTATCGCCATTACGCTAGCTATTCGATATGCGATAGACGGTAATCTTCCATCGCATATTGCTTTTTCACTCGGTACTTTATATATACAAACGATTGAGAAACTAGATAACATGTATTCCGTAAATAGGTTAATTGAAGATGCATTATGTACTTTTGCAGAACGTGTAAAAGAATATCATAATCAAGCATATTCTAATTCCATTACTACGTGCCTCAATTATATTAACAAGCATATTTACGATGAAATATCTTTGAATGATCTTGCTAACCTTTTACATATTTCCCCTACTTATTTATCAAAACTATTTAAAAAAGAAGTGGGAATTCCTTTAATTGAATACATCCAGAGAGAACGAGTAGAAGAAGCTAAAAAATTATTAACATTAACGACTTATCCATTATCAGATATTTGTGCCTGGCTTAATTTTAATGATCAAAGTTATTTCACAAGAGTCTTCAAAAAAATTGCGGGTATGACGCCTAGACAATATCGTGAAAATCATACCGTTATATAAAAATGCTTACTTAATATAGAAGGTGAGATAGTTGTTATACTAGCTCACCTTCATCACATCGATTTATTCCCCTTAATAAAGTTTGAATCCCATTCAAAAAAGTACAAGAATGACAAATAATTACTATAAATAAGTGAATGAATTTGATAATTTTTTAGTACGAAGCCAATCCTGCTCCCAATCATCCATACTTACTTCGTTCTATCACACAAGGTACTTCCATAGTAATTAGCCTTCCCATATAGAAAATATATTGTTAGGAGAATAGAAAGCATGAGTAGTACAAATATATCAAAATCGACTGATATGAAAGAATCGCAAATAGTATCACCCTATGATGATAGAGACAAAATTGAAGATACTTTATTACGCTCTTACATTTCAGAAAAAGAAATATTGATCACTTATTATAAAGATGGTTATTTCCCTACAAGTTATATGACTGTAATGGAATTAAATCCTTTGAAGCGTTCTTTACTTTGCATAGATGCCTTTAACCGAAAGCATACTTTTAGTTTCATCGACATAATCGATGCGCGTTAATTATCTCTTCATTATAATTAGAACGTAAAAAAAGCCATTCACCTCATAAAAAATTAGGTAAATGGCTTTCTTATTTTCTCGCAGCTTCACTTATTATTTCGCACTCACAATCTTATAATAAGAACGAACTGTTAGGAAGTAATATCCGATATAAATGACACCATATACTCCAATACTAATTAGGAGCGGGATCATAATTTCAAATGGTAATATATTTGACAAACCTTTTAGTGCAAATAAACTGTGTAAAATACCGATAATTAACGGAATAGCAAAGATAAAGCTCACTTGTTTTGCTATAGCTCTCTTCATCTCTTGCTTCGTTACACCAATTTTATGAAGAACAACGTAACGATCACGGTCAGCACTTGCTTCTGTAAGCTGTTTAAAGTAAATGATTGAGCCTGTCGCTAATAGGAAAACTAATCCTAAGAATAGCCCAATGAACATCATTAAACCTGTCGTTTCAATTCCCATTTGGAATCCTGTATAGAAATCGTTAAATGGTTTTAAAACTTCCGATTCGCCTGCTGGCATAACGTTTGCTAATTTCGCTGTTAACTCTTTACTATTTCGCTCACCTTTTACATCAATATTTTTTACAGCGCGTGTTTCATATACTTGTTTCGCCTGCTCATATGTTTGATCTGGAACGATTACAAATAGTTCATTTAAGTTTGTAAGACTTCTACTATTTACACCTTTAATGTTTAGCTCTTTCGATTCATTCCCAACAGGAAATACAGCTTTATTTCCTGTATAAAGAGGACCAAAATCAAGTTTTTCAATATAGAGGCTATCGTATACAAAGGCTTCATTCGCACTTAAATTTACAGGCTCTACATCTAATCGTTTCGCAATTGTATTAAAGCTTGATTGAGAAATAAGCTGGTACTGCTTCGTAACATTATAATGTGTGTTCAGCACTTGATCTGCTCTTTCACCTTTAAATGTTCCCTTCACAGGAATCATTTCAACTTCTGATTCATATGTCACTGGATGATTGCTCTTCTCTCCAGCAAGTATTTCTTTTACTTTTTTATCTAGTGCTTCATCTTTTTTCTCGTAAGAATAACTATACGGAGCAGCAACTTTTGATTGCGTAAATGTGTTGTAATACATCGTAACTGACGTACCAACCGCTGTTAATGTCACTGCACTTAAAATAGCAATTGTTGCTAGTGATTTCGAGTTTCCTTTAATGCGATATAGTAGTTGCGATGTCGTTACCATATTCATACCGTTATAAAATGCTGACTTATTATTTCTTGCTCGCTTCAATACAAATACTGTGAAGAACATAAACAATAAATAAGTTCCTGCTACTGTCGCTAGTAAAATGTATAATGCAACGACCATAAAGTCTGCATACATAACTGCTTTCATGTACATTAACGCTAAGAAATAACCTGAACCGATTAAGAAAACTGAAATTAACGCCATCACTACGGATCCTTTTGGCATTGCTTCTCCTTCGCGTTCCGCTCGGAAAAGTTCAATTAGCTTAAAGCGATAAATTAAACGATATCCTTGAAGTGATGTATACAAAATAATCACAAAGAAAATAAGTGCTGTATCAATAACTGCGGCCATCGGTATTTCAAAATGAACGTTTAAGTTTATTCCCATCATACTTATTAGTAGTTCAAGGAATAGTTTTGAAAGAACGCTACCGATCGCAATTCCGATAATTAAAGACATTAATCCCATTAACATATTTTCATAAAACAGCATTTTACCAATTTGTCTTTTACGAATGCCTAATAAGGAATATAGCCCAACTTCTTTTTTACGCTTCCTTGTAAAGAAACCGTTCGAATATATAATGAACACCGCTACGAAAATAATTAGCATAACACTTGAAACTTGGAACGCTCCGCTAATTTTTTTAGAAGCTTCCGCAGCTTTTTCCATTTGTGAATTATACTGCAACGCCTTAAATGTAAAATAAATGACGATGCTAAAGATCATAGATGCAAAATATACAAAGTAGTCTTTAAAATTCCGCTGTATGTTTCGGAGGGCAATGCTAGATAAGGTCATCAGCCATACCTCCGGAAATGGAAGACATTACGTCAACGACTTGTTGGAAGAACTGTTTACGCGTTAATTCCCCGCGGTGCAATTCTTTATATAACTCACCATCTTTAATGAAAATAACTCGTTTACAGTAACTCGCCGCAAACGCATCATGTGTTACCATTAAAATTGTAGAGTTATCATATTCATTTAACGACTTCATACTTTCAAGTAAATCTGTCGCTGATTTAGAATCAAGCGCTCCTGTCGGCTCGTCCCCGAAAATCATACTAGGATTCGTAACGATCGCACGCGATGCTGCGCAGCGCTGCTTCTGTCCGCCTGACACTTGATATGGGAACTGACTTAAAATGTGATCAATACCGAATTTCTTTGAAATTTCAAGAACGCGGCGATCAATCTCACTCGCTTTCACCTTTGATAACGCAAGAGGTAACGCAATGTTCTCTTTTACCGTTAACGTATCTAATAAATTATAATCTTGGAAAATGAACCCTAAATGATCGCGGCGGAATAACGCTAACTTATCATCGTTCATCTTCACGATATCTTTTCCATCAATTAAAATTTCACCGTTCGTCGCATTATCAATTGTAGAAAGAACGTTTAGTAAAGTCGTCTTACCAGAACCAGAAGGTCCCATAATTCCAACGAACTCACCTTCTTTTACTTGTAAGTTGATACCTTTTAACGCTGCAAATTTATTACCACCCGTGTCATACACTTTTTCAATATTTTTTGCTTCTAACACTGTTTTCATCTCGACATCCCTCATTTCTTCTATTCTCTATTTTCAACTATATACACTCTCTACTCTTGCCACTATCGATGTTTCTTACACAAACATGACAGTTATGTAAGACGCATAAGTAAAGATATAAAAATTTAACCTACTGAACAAAAGTACTTTGTTACTATAGCATTGGGATATCATACCATCCATTCATTCTCCTTACAGGAACATTACAATTTTGTAAGGTTAAAAATGTACCCTACAAAGTTGTGCATGAAATGTCGGATGGACTTCGTTTGTTCCTGCTATTCTATTTAACAAGGAGGTCATCGTATGGATTCACTTAAAAACATGAATGCGGCAATGCAATATATTGAAAATAACTTAACAGATGAAATTGATTTTAAAGAAGTCGCAAAAATAGCTTACTGCTCTGAATACCATTTCAAAAGAATGTTTTCTTTCCTAGCTGGCGTATCACTATCAGAATATATTCGTTGTAGGCGTCTTACTCTTGCTGCTTTTGAACTAAAAGATAGCAATGCAAAAGTCATTGATGTCGCTATCAAATATGGATACAACTCACCCGATTCCTTTACACGTGCCTTTCAAAACTTGCACGGTATAACGCCTTCAGAAGCTCGAAGTACAATTCGTTCTTTGAAAGCTTATTCACCAATGACCTTCCAGTTATCGATTCAAGGAGGAAATGAAATGAATTATCGAATTAAAGAAAAAGAACCATTTCGAATTATTGGTATTACGAAACGAGTACCGATTGTGTTTAATGGTGTAAATGAAGAAATTGCTTCTATGTGGAAGAGTCTAAATCCAGAGTCCATTCAAACGTTAAAGTCCCTTTCAAACATGGAACCGAATGGAATTATTAGTGCTTCTACTAACTTTTCTGAAGGAAGGATGGAGGAAAAGGGAGAACTTGATCACTACATTGGAGTAGCCACAACGAAAAATTGTCCAGCGCAATTCGCGCAACTTGAAGTCACAGCTTCAACGTGGGCTATCTTTGAAGCTGTCGGTCCATTTCCTGAAACATTACAAAATGTATGGGGACGCATTTATTCCGAATGGTTTCCTTCTTCCAACTATGAATTAGCGGTAGGACCGGAAATATTGTGGAATGAACAGAAAGATGTATCTTCTCCAAACTTTAAAAGTGAAATTTGGATACCGATTTTGAAGAAATAAGAAATAAAGCTGCTCTTCCTTAGAAGGAAAAGCAGCTTTTATTTACATTTTTAGTTCTTTTTTATAAGCAACATAAGAATATCCCATCGTTAGTCCTACTGCACCGATAATAATCCCAATTATTAAGAAAGCTTTCCATACTACTGGGGCAAAAATACTTAACATCATAATAATTCCTAATACAACAAACACCTTTCCACTAAAACGGTGTGTCTTCCTCCACACTTCCTCGTTACTTAATGTCCACGGTGTTTTTATACCTACAAAGTAGTTTGGTTTACATTGTGGTAAATAGTTGCCGATGACTATAAATAAAAGACCAACAAGAATATGCGGTGTACTATTCATGGGAATGTCATAACCTAATCCAGCACCAATTCCAATGATACTTACTAAAAATAATAGGACTAATACGCTATAATTCATTACATTATATCCTTTAGAAAATTTCTTATAATTCCCATGCTTCGGATCTATCTTAGACAATAAAGTCAATAACACATATATAAAAACCATAACTGCAACATCCAAAATCATCATGCCCATTTTTGACATATGTCCATCTACCTCACCAGCAAGATTCCAATGACTCGGAACCTCCTCCGGTAAATGCGGCCACGCGGCACACCATGCAATAATCGTTAAAGCAATTAATAATAACGGAAATATATGCTTCCTCATTTCCCCTCTTCCCCCTTATTCGTAAATGTAAACACCCAAGTCAATAAATCTTGAAATACAGTTGTATTTAAAGAGTACATAACGAATTGCCCTTTTTTTTCATCTTGAATAAGTTCAGCATTTTTAAGTGCGTTTAAGTGGTGTGAAATACTTGGCTTCGTCATATTGAAATGTTCAGCAATCTCACCAGCAGTTAAATCATCTTCTTTCAATAAGTCCAAAATTTTTCGCCTTGTTGGATCTGCTAATGCTTTGAATGCTTGATTCAATGTCTTTCTTCCTTTCACTAATTAGACATTTAGATATTTATCTAAATATTAAATCACTTCCAATTAATTATCAATTATACATAAGCCCTTTTTACTTTTCACACTTTTGACCTATACTGTTTATTAGCCTACATTTCAACATAATGAAAAGACTTGAAACACATGATACACTATAGCTACAATTGTTTTTTTAGGAGGAGTATACATATGTATAAAATTTTAATCGTTGAAGACGATCCAAATATTTCATCATTACTACAATCTCACATTCAAAAATATGGCTATGAAGCTGTTGTTGCAGAGAATTTCGATGATATTATGGAATCGTTTAATGCAGTGAAACCACATCTTGTTTTACTTGATGTAAACTTACCGAAATTCGATGGATTCTACTGGTGCCGTCAAATTCGTCATGAATCTACTTGTCCAATTATTTTCATTTCAGCGCGTGCTGGCGAGATGGAACAAATTATGGCGATTGAAAGCGGTGCGGATGATTATATTACAAAACCGTTCCACTATGACGTTGTAATGGCGAAAATTAAAGGTCAATTACGCCGTATTTACGGTGATTATGCGCCAAATATTTCTGAACGTATCGTTGAAGTAAAAGGTTTAAAACTATTCCCAGAACGCCCAGAAATCCATTTCGGTGCTGAGCAAGTTCTTTTAACGAAGAAAGAGGCAATTTTAGCAGAAATGTTATTATCTAAATTCCCTCGTACAGCGAGCCGTGAAGATTTATTAGCTGCCCTATGGGATGACGAAAGCTTCGTTGAGGAAAATACATTAAACGTAAACATTACGCGTCTTCGTAAAAAGTTCAATGAGCTTGGTATTGAAAATGCTATTGAAACAGTACGTGGACTTGGGTATCGTTTTAACGCAACTTGGAGTGAATAAGCATGAAGCTATTTTTACGTGATCATTTTGCATTTTTTCTACTATATGTATTAAACTTCGGCATCATTTTCGTTCTGTATGATGCAGTAGATGGATTTCAAAATAATAAATTTTACTTCGTCGTTTTAAGTTTATATTTATTCATTTGTTTCCTCGCTTATCGTTACGTCCGCAATCGTAGAATGTACCATAGATTAAGTGAGCAACCAGAGAAAATGGAAGATGCGTTTATTGAAAGAGCAACTGCTCCGATGCCTCACGGTGTAAATGAACTCGTGCGCACACAGTACCGTCTCTTCCAAAAGGAACTACAGTCGTATGAAGTAAAACAACAAGAACATCAATTATTCATTAACCACTGGGTGCATCAAATGAAGACACCTGTGTCTGTTATGCAACTTATGGTACTCGAAATGGAAGATGAACATTTGATTCCGAAATTCAAAAAAGAATTAGAACGATTAAATCAAGGACTCGATATGGCTTTATATATGGCAAGGTTAAATAACTTCCATGAAGATTTCCACGTTGAGACGATTTCATTAAAAGATGCGGTAACAAAAAATATTAACGGATTAAAAGAACTATTCATTCGAAATGGGGTCTTCCCTGTTTTAGAAGTTCATTCCGATTTAAAAGTTGCTTCTGATGCGAAATGGCTAAAGTTCATCATTTATCAGTTAATGACAAATGCAGTTCGTTACTCTGGTGAGCGCGGGAAGAAAGTTTTCTTATCTGCTTATCGAAACGGAAAAGATATTATTTTAGAAGTTCGCGATGAAGGTGTTGGTATTCCGCAAGAAGATATTCGAAGAGTATTTGAACCGTTTTACACTGGGAAAAACGGTCGCGCATTCGGAGAATCTACTGGTATGGGACTTTATATTGTAAGTAAAATTTGTGATTATTTAGGTCACTCTGTCAAACTAGATTCTGAAGTTGGTAAAGGAACGACGATTAAAATCATCTTCCACAACGCTGCAAATAATCAAGCAGAACATACAGAGAAGGTGACCGAAGCATGATCGGAACATATGCTAGCAAAATGTATGAGAACTTACTCTCATACATTTTTTGCAATAAAACTACATATTTACCTTCTAACGGGAGGTACATATTATGACATTTTGGCAGTTTGCCTTTAAAAATGTAACGCGTAATTCCAGAGCTTATTTTGCTTATTTCTTAAGCAGTTCCTTTTCAATTGCTGTTTTCTTTTCGTTTGCTGTTTATTTGTTTCATCCGAAATTACAAAATCCCACTATGATCTCTGAAATTTCAGGATTAATGATTTTTTCAGAAGTTGTTATTGTCTTGTTCTCGTTCTTTTTTCTACTCTATTCAATTGGATCGTTTTTAAAAGTTCGTAAAAAGCAATTTGGTATTTTAACTATTTTAGGTATATCAAAAAAACAATTACATCGACTCGTTTTCACTGAAAATATGTTAATTGGTATTTTATCTATCTTTTTCGGTATGCAGTTTGGATTTGTATTTTCACAATTTTTCTTATTAGTGACAGCGAAAATTACACATCTACCAGGGATATATTTATATCCACCTACGAATGCTTTCATTTTAACAACGATTGTATTTCTTGGTCTCTTTATCGCTGTATCTTCATTTACACCCATGCTAATTCGTACGAAAAAGACGGTAAACCTTTTAAAAACTAATGGTGGGAAACAAAAGGAAAGAAAACCATCCATATTCATTTCTCTATTTGGTGCTATCTGTTTATTAGGTGGTTATATTTTAGCTGCAAACCCTAAATATTTCTTCTCAATAAACACGCAAGTAGGCGTTATCTATATGGTTTCAAGTGTTTTTGTGATTCCAGCACTTGTTACAATTGGGACATATTTTTTCTTTTCTCAAATTAGTTTCTTACTTATTTATATTTTAAAGAAAAGAAGAAATTTTTATATGAAACGAATTAACATGCTTTGGATTTCGGATTTAGCAAGTCGTATTCGAACGAATATCAATATGCTTTTTATTGTAGCGATGCTTTCTACAATTGCTTTCACAATGATTACGTTCCTATATGGATTCGGAAAGTTTACAAAGCTAGATGTTGCGAGAACTTCACCTTTTCCATTTTCTTATTTTTCATATGACGCAAATCCTTTTGTTAACGAGCATTTAACTTGGCTTGAAAAGCAGTTACAAAAGGAAGATTTCTCTTATAAAAAACTAAAAGCTGATTTATATGAAACACCACTGAAAGAAGATGAAGGTATAACGACTTACAATGACATCTATGCAATGAAACAAAGTGACTATAACAAACTTGCAGCTTCCCTGCGAATGAAACAACTATTCATGAGCGATAACGAAGCATATGTCTTAACAGGTAGCGCTTATTTCACCTTATTCAGCCAATTTGAGCCAAGCTACAATAGAAAATCCATTACACTTTCTAGCACAAATACGACATTACAAGTAAAAGGATATGAACAAGTAGGGGCCATTCCCTCTGACTTTTCATATCAAACTTTAATTTTACCTGACGCTGTTGTAAACAACTTACCAAATACAACAAAGCATGTAGCAGCGTACAATTATAACGTACAAAACTGGGAAAAGACGTATGAAATCGCTGATGATTTTATGAAAAAAATACAAAGAGATCGACAGGAATTCCAATACGAAGGACCCCTTATACGCTCCTATGAATCAGCAGGCTCATTATATAGAATTACATCAGGAAGTGCCGCATACTTCCTAATCGGGACATTCTTAGGTGTCATTTTCTTTATTGGAGCAGGTAGCGTTCTTTACTTTAGACTGTATACTGATTTAACGAATGAACAAGAAAAATATGTAGCAATTTCAAAAATTGGTGTAACAGATGTAGAGATGAAAATATCTGCAACCATTCAACTTAGCATTTTATTTTTCGTTCCGTACGTTATGGCGTCCATTCATACAATGTTCGCAACAAAAATGCTCCAAGACGTAATTGATTTATCACTATTCAAAGAAATTTCAGCTGTTCTTATTATTTTTGGAGTCGTTGAAGTCATCTTTTTCTTATTTATTCGTTCCTTTTACATGCAAAAGTTATCAGAGTATACGAATGGTTAAGTTTTATAAATATATTAGTACAGGAAAAGGGTATCTCTTATATCCTTTTCTTCTTCACTCTATTAGGAGGTTCAGGTGAATGACATTTTGGCAGTTTGCATTCAAAAACGTAAACCGGAACGCCAGAGCTTATTTCGCCTATTTTGTAAGTAGTGCATTTTCCATTGCAATTTTTTTCTCGTTTGCGGTTTATTTATTTCATCCTAAATTGCATATGACAGGCGTGAATGCTGCTCTGAACATATTAATGACAATTTCAGAAATTGTCATTGTATTCTTTTCATTTTTCTTTTTACTATATTCAATCGGTACTTTCTTAAAAGTACGAAAAAAGCAATTTGGGATTTTAACAGTACTTGGCATATCTCAAAAACAATTAAAGAGACTCGTATTTCTAGAAAACATGCTAATTGGTGTTCTTTCCATCTTTTTCGGCATTCAACTTGGACTTGTCTTCTCGCAGTTCTTTTTATTAGTTACCGCCAAAATTACACATGTTCCTGGTTTATATTTATATTGGCCAACAGCTGCCATTATTTTAACTATGATCATTTTTCTAGGACTCTTCATTCTCGTCTCATCGTTTACGCCGATGCTCATTCGGACGAGAAAGGCTGTACGTCTTTTAAAAGAAGGAACAAAACAAAAAGAAAGAAAAGCATCCGTGCTCATCTCTCTATTTGGTGCGACATGTTTAATATCTGGATACGTACTAGCAGCAAATCCGCTATATTTCATGTCGCTCGGCGAAGTAGTTGGGCTTTTGTACGCCGCCACCAGTATATTTCTCATTCCGTCACTTGTTGCAGCTGGAACATACTTTTTCTTTTCACAAATTAGTTTTTTACTCATTCGTATATTAAAAACGCGAAGAACATTTTATATGAAGCGAATTAATATGCTTTGGATTTCTGATTTAGCAGCGCGCATTCGGACAAACATTAACATGCTCTTTATTGTAGCGATGCTATCAACACTTGCTTTTACTATGATTACATTCTTATATGGTTTTGGTAAATTTATGAAGTTCGATACAGTAAGAGAAAATCCTTTTCCTTTTACATATTTATCACATACTGAAAATACGTTAGCGGATGAACATTTAAATTGGTTAAAACAAAAGTTTAACGAAGAGCAATTTACTTATAAACAATTTAAAACGGATATATATGAAGTATCTTCAGCGGAAGGAAATTCTCAGCTCTATTATGCAATTAAACAAAGTGACTATAATGTACTTGCTAAGGCTTTAAATTGGGAAACGCTCACGGTAAATAAGAATGAATCTTATATTCTTATGAAAGACTTAGATGATCAGGTTATTGGAACGCTTCATAATAAAGACAAGAAAAATACTCTTACACTTACTCAAAACAATTTACAACTACAAGTGAAAGAATATAAAAGTTATAACCCATTCCCAAATCGCTTAATATACCAATTGCTCATACTATCTGATGAAAATGTAGAGGCGTTATCATCCGTTTCAAAACAGATGAGTGTATATAGCTTTAAAGTTAAGGACTGGGAAAAAGCTAATAACATCGGCTCTTTATTCATAGAAAAAGTGAATACAGACGGGAACAACATTCAAGCAGAGCACCCGCCTTTCCATGCAAGTGAAGCGAGCGATTCTCTATACACAACAAAACAAAATGTCGCTTCGTTCTTCTTAATTGGGACTTTCTTAGGTGTTATTTTCTTTATTGGTGCTGGCAGTGTTCTTTACTTCAGAATGTATACAGATTTAACAAATGAGCAAGAAAAGTATGTAACGATTACAAAAATCGGTTTAACAGAAGCTGAGATGAAACGATCTGCTACAATTCAACTTGCAATTCTTTTCTTTGTTCCATACATTATGGCATCGATTCATACGATGTTTGCGACAAAGATGCTACAAGAAGTATTACATCTCTCGTTCTTCGCTGAGATTACAGTCGTACTTATGATTTTTGGAACGGTTGAAATTTTATTTTTCCTTTTAATTCGTTCCTTCTATATGCAAAAATTATCACAACACATTAAGTTTTAACGGATAGAAAGGTGATTACTATGGAAGAAGTTTTACACATAAAAAACGTCTCAAAAGTGTATGAAGGAAAAGTCCCTCATACTGCTTTAAAAAATATAAATTTACATGTAGATAAAGGTGAATTTGTCGCTATCATGGGACCATCTGGTAGTGGTAAATCTACATTTTTAAACGTTATCTCTACAATTGATTCCCCTACTTCTGGTGATGTCGTGATTAACGGAAAAAAACCGCACACATTTCGTAGAGAGAAGTTAGCTATTTTCCGCCGCCAAGAGTTAGGATTTGTTTTCCAAAACTTTAACCTACTAGATACACTAACAATCGGTGAAAATATCGTACTACCTTTAACATTAGATAATGTTCCATTAAAAGAAATGGACGAAAAGCTTAATAACATTTCCAAAAAGCTTGGCATTGATCATATTTTAGACAAACGTATTTTTGAAGTTTCTGGGGGACAAGCACAACGTACCGCAGTAGCACGTGCTGTTATTCATCATCCGTCACTTCTACTTGCCGATGAGCCAACGGGAAATTTAGATTCAAAAGCGGCAATTGACGTGATGGAACTATTTACGAAATTGAATAAAGAAGAAGATGCAACAATTTTAATGGTTACGCACGATCCATTCGCAGCAAGTTACTGTAACCGCGTCATTTTTATTAAAGATGGCGAGCTTTACAACGAACTACATCGCGGGCTATATCGCGAAAAGTTTTATCAAGAAATATTAGATGTTTTAGCATTATTAGGAGGAAGACGTGGATGACATTTTGGCAATTTGCATTTAAAAATGTCTCGCGTAATTCTAAAGCATATTTCGCTTATTTTGTAAGTAGTGCTTTTTCTATCATGGTTTTCTTTTCATTTACTGTATACGCGTATCACCCGCGCTTCCAAAATGTACAAAGCTTTCAAGAACGTGATCCTCTAATGAACTTAGCTAGTACAGCACAGCTTGTTATCGTTATGTTCTCGTTCTTCTTTCTCTTATATTCAATTGGAACATTTTTAAATGTACGGAAGCAGCAATTCGGGATACTCACGATTCTCGGTATCTCACAGAAACAATTAAAAAGACTTTTATTTACTGAAAACATGATCATCGGGATATTGTCTATCTTTATCGGCATTCAAGGTGGCCTTGTATTTTCTAACTTTTTCTTATTAGTCACTTCGAAATTAACAAATGCGAAAGGTCTCTATTTATATTGGCCAACAGAAGCGATAATCGTGACAACCGTAACGTTTATCATTTTATTTTTAATCGTTTCTACGTTTACACCGATGTTTATTCGTACGCGTAAAACAGTCCATCTTATTAAAGGGAACAAGAAAGTGACAGCCGAAAAAAGGCCGTCTATACTCATTTCAATATTTGCTTTAACTTGTTTAGGGTTATGTTATTATATTGCTGGTTATCCACAAGGCTACGTAACCGAAAAAAATGTGCAAAACGGATCTGTCTTCTTTATTATATTATCTATTTTGCCACTCGTAGTAATCGGAACATATTTTTTCTTTTCACAAACATTTCTTCTTTTTATCTATATTTTAAAGAAGCGTAGAAAGTTTTATTTGAAACAAATAAACATGTTATGGATTTCAGATTTAGTTGCTCGTACCCGTAGTAATATTAATGTACTCTTTATCGTTTCTATGCTATCTGCGCTTGCATTTACGATTATTATCGGACTATTTGCTGCGAATAATAATACAAAAGCGTCGATACTAGAGCGATATCCTATTCCCTTCACATACAAATTAGAAGGGGATCATTCCCTTGAACGAAAGCACGTTAATACTATTGAATCCGAACTTTCCAATGCTCATTTTCAATATAAAAAATATAAATTTACGCTTTTAAAAGATACTGCTTCAAAAGAAGAGATTGCAATTATGAAAATGAGTGATTATAACGAAATTGCTAAACAGTTAAAGAGACCTACAATCACCCTTGATTCAAAAGAAGTTTACATTATTTCTGGCTATTCACCAGAGCTATTAAACCTTGTATCAAATCCATTTGTAAAACAAAATACAATTACGCTTGAATCCAATAAAAAGGAGTTTTATATAAAGGAATTTATTAACAAAGGAATAGCACCACCATTTGCATTAGCAAATTTAGTTATTATGCAAGATTATGCAATCGATACTATGATTCCTCATATTGAAACCATTACAGTTTATAACTACTTCGTGGATAATTGGGAAAATGCAATTATTCCAACAAAAAATATATTAAAAAGTATTAGTAATGACACCGAAAAATATTATGAGGCACATAAAGACGATAAGCATGCATCTCCCGTTCCTTTTAATATTTATACAGCTACTGATGAGTTACTCCATAATAAAGAAAATGCAGTTGCTCAATTCTTTATTTGGGCATTTCTTGGCTTTATCTTCTTTATCGGTGCGGCTAGCGTTTTATACTTCCGTATGTATAACGACTTAACGAATGAAAAACAAAAATACATTACGATTACAAAACTAGGCTTAACTGAATCAGAAATGTTTCGCTCTGCAACGATTCAGTTAGGAATTTTATTTTTCGTTCCTTATATCGTTGCTGGTGTTCACACATTATTTGCGGTTAAGTTTTTACAAAGCATGTTTTCTTTCTCATTACTAAAAGAGTTATTAATTATACTCACCTTTTTCGGGATTATCGAGATCATTTTCTTCTTCTTAATCCGTTCTCTGTACATTAATAAATTATCACAGCATATAAAAATATGAATAAAATAGCCTTGTGCAGTATGCACAAGGCTATTTTCAATAGTTTTTAATTAGCAGCAATATCCACCATAGCCGCCGCCATAACCGCCGTAACCACCATAACCACAACCGCCTCCGCCTCCGCCGAAGCAGCTAGCACCGATGATAATTAATAAAATAAACAATACGATTAGAAGCGCAAAACCGCCTCCGCAACCATGGTGTCTGCGGTTACAATCATCATGTCTGTGTTCACACTTTTCGCTCATTACTCTATTCCTCCTTTAGTATCATTCATAACAAGTTCACCTTGCTCTAAATGAGGGGATTCCATTTATAGTATGTTTTCAGGGCGAATAGGAAGCTTGGCTTACCTAAAAACGGGCTTGTTTTTGGAAATGGGCTTCATCAAAAAAAGATACCAATTAAGGTATCTTCTAAATAAAAGTATTTAATAAAAGCGCAAAACCAAATGCAATAAATGATAACAATGTCTCAAGTACCGTCCACGTTTTAAACGTTTCCTTCACCGTTAATCCTAAATACTCTTTTACAAGCCAAAACCCTGCATCATTTACGTGAGAAAACATTAATGATCCTGCACCTGTTGCTATAACGAGCAATTCTAAATTTACACCTGACATGTGCTGAATAACTGGTGAAACAATCCCTGCTGCTGTCGTTAATGCTACTGTCGCTGAACCTGTTGCAATTCGAATTAATCCAGCTACCATGAAAGCTAACACAATTGGTGATAACGATATATGTTCTGCCATTTGGGCAATCGCTGTTCCAACGCCGCTTTCAATTAATATTTGTTTAAATCCACCGCCTGCACCAATAATTAAAATAATGGAACCGACCGGTAATAAACTTTCATCCATTAATTTTTTAATCACCTTTTTATTAATTCCTTGCCTTATTCCAAGTAAATAAAATGCTGCAAAACATGAAATAAGTAAAGCAATTACTGGACTTCCTATAAATACAAAAAATTCAGTTATCTTTTTCGGTAATGAAATATATGGTGCAACTACTGATAAAATCATCAATACAACTGGTAATAAAATAATAAAAAATGAAACTTTACGACTTGGTAAATCTGTTGATACAGTCGTAACTCGAACAAGCTCTGGTTCATTTTCAGGTATAACCCTTTTATGTACCCACTTTGCAAATATCGGTCCTGCGATAATGGCTGCTGGTAACGCGATAAGTAATGAATATAAAAGTACCTTTCCTAAGTTCGCGTTATAAATACCGATTGCTGTCATCGCCCCTGGATGTGGTGGTACAAGCCCGTGCACAATAGATAATCCAGCAATAACAGGTAACGCAATTAATAATATATTTTGCTTCGTCGTTTTTCGAATAGAAATAACAAGTGGTAATAAAATGACGATCCCCACTTCAAAAAATACCGGAATCCCTATAACAAATCCTGCAAATAACATAGCCCAAGGTAGTTTCTTTACACCGAAAAATCGAATAAAGAAGTCTGCCACTTGCATGCCGGCCCCTGAATCGGACATCATTTTTCCTAAAATTGTTCCGAGAGCTAAAATACCAACTAGATGCCCTAGTACACTACCGACACCAGTTTCATAGGCAGTCACTATTTTCGTCAAATTCAATCCAGACATGATAGCTAAAAATAAACTTGCAACTGTTAAACTAATAAATGCATGCCATTTCCACCATGATACCCCTAAAATAACAATCGCGATTGCAAGTAACGTGACGATTAATAAGTATATATCCATCTCTCATTCCCCTTACTTTTATCCCGTATTTGCAGGCAATAAGCACCTAATTGGTGCGGGATGAATCTAATGAAACACTTTATAAAAAAAGAGGGCGAATCCCCTCTTTTTTATACGTCATAATTCACTACATAATGCTGCATTTCTGTGTTGTAGTAGCCTTCGCTATATTCAATTACTTCTCCAACTTCATCGTAAGAATAGCGCATACGTTTTAATAGCGCTGTCCCCTCTTTTTCACCTAACGCTTCGGCAACGAAACTAGGCGCAAGCCCAACAGCGAATTCATCTCTGAAGTTTTCTAAATGTATACCTCGGTCTTCCACTAAATCGTAAAGCGATTGCAAGTCAAAGTCCGATAAATCTGTACTTGCCATGTGTGCTGAGAAATAGTGCGTATAATGAATGTACGGTGCATCATTTAACGTATATAAACGTTCAATGCGAAAACTTTCCTTACCGAATAATCGAAATGGCACCGTTCCTTCTTCATTATGAACGATTTCTGCTTTGAGCAATTTCTTCTGTACTTTATATCCTTCTTCCACTAACACTTCTGTAAATTTCTTACCCTTTGACAACTTTGTCGCAGAAGTATTACGGATAACTTTCGTTCCTTTACCGCTTTTCTTTTCTAAATATCCTTCTTGAGCAAGTTCTTTAATCGCATTACGCACTGTAATTTTGCTCACTTTGAACTCTTCTTCTAACTGCGGTTCGGAAGGAATATTCGTATGAATCGCATATACACCATGCAATATTCGATCACGAATAATATTTTTTATTTGTAAATATAATGGTCCTTTTTTCCTCGTTACGTTCACCGTTACACCCACTACCTTTCTACATCACCTACTGATGCCGTCATTGCCCGAAGTATATCCTTCTCTGATGACATTGGCGTATCACCGACGATTGTATGTGCAAGCATTCCAGCTGCTGACGCAAATGAAACAGCTTTCTCTGGTGCAAACTCTTCTATCTCGCCATGAATAATCCCGCTCGTATAAGCATCTCCAGCACCTATTCTATCATATACAGAAAACGTAAGTGTTTTTGCAAAAGTGAACGCACCATCTTTACATATAAACCCGCGAAGCGAGTGTGTATTATCGCTATTAATAGAGCGATGTGTACCAGCAATTGTAGCGATATGATATGTTTCAGCAACCTTTGGAATAAGATCAACAAGTTGCGCCTCTCGCTCCGTCTCCTCGGTTTTCATTCCCAGAACGAACATTGCATCTTTTTCGTTCATCATAACGATATCAGCAAGAGCCAGCATTTCTTCATAATGTGGTTTCGCCTGCTTATACCCGTCTTCTCCCCAAAGAGATGGACGATAGTTGCAATCAAAGACGACAGTTCCTCCGTTTTCTTTCACTGCTTTCGCTAAAGATTTCATATGATGGCGCACCGTATCATTCATCGCAAGTGTAATCCCGCAAAAATGAACGATATCAATTTCCTTTGCGATTTCTTCAAATTGATACATGTCTTCACATGCCGTATTGAAACTACTTTCTAATCGATTTGAATAAGTAACGCGGCTTGCACGTGCGCCAAATCCATTTTCTAAAAAGTACATGCCGACATATTTACCGCCTCTTGAAATAAACGGCGTCCGAATGCCTAACTTTTGAATATGTGATACCGCAGCATCCCCTACAGAATTTTCCGGTAAAGTTGAAATAAGAAAGCCTTCATGCCCGAGATGAGAAAGTGCCGCTGCAACGTTCACACCTGTACCAGAAAAGGAGTAATTTAATGCGTTAGCTTGCGACAATAACTCATATCCTGGTACTTGCAGGCGCATCATTACTTCGCCGAATGCTGCAATTTTCTTACGCATATTGATCAACTAGCTTCTTCACTACCGCTAATAACTCACGCACATCTTCTGTTTTCGTATTACCAGTTTCTTTATCAATAATAGAAGAGTACACGTGCGGGATAACTTGCTCTACATTTGCCTCTAATGCGATACGTAAAATTGTTTCAAAGTTTTCTTTATCAATTCCGCCTGTTGGCTCTAATGCAAAGCCTTCTTCCGCACATGCTTTCGCAACTGCGCGATATTCTTCTTCATGAGCTAAACCTTTCATTGGGAAGTACTTCAATGAATTTCCGCCCATGTCACGTACAAGTGCGATCGCTGTTTTAATTGGAACGATTGCTTTTTCTTCTCCAGCTGCACTAATTGGACCAGTAGAAATGTTTACGTACCCTACTTTTCCTGTTGGTGATACTAAACTATTAATCCAGCTATCTTTTCCGCCAAGATTTGCACGTGTCGCTCCAACTGAAGGGAACACTTGGTTAATATGGCTACCAGGATAATGCTTCGCAATTTCAGCTACAACTGCTGCTTGGCGATTATCTCCTGCTCCTAGTCCGATTGATACAGCGTCATCAATTTCTTTTCCGTATGCTTTCATCGCTTTAACTGCCTCTGCTACTGTTGGATAGTCTTTTGATAACACTCCAACAACTACATAACCTTCTGCTGCCTCAAAAATGTCTTTCGCATTTTCGATATTGTTCGCTAATACATTTAATGCTACGCGGCCTTTATAAAAACGTTTTTGAATGTTTGTCATTTTAGTTTCCCCCTACAATTTCTCTCATTTTTTCTTCAATCACATGTATGTCATCACCTTGAAGTGGACGTGGATCAATATCAAAGAATCCTTGTCTTACTCCGTAATCACGTGTATAAATGGCAATTTCCCCTTCGCGTAATGCTGTTACGACGTCTTTTGCTGATTTATTTAACTCGTTCTCGTTAATGTGAATACGTGCTCTAAAGATTGCTCTTCCTGCTTCATCTTGAACGATCGTTACATTTACACCGTTTAATTCCTTTAGCGGCATAAGTACTTGCAATAACTCTTTTTCTTGTTCACTTTTATCTTCTTTTACTCCGTACTCATCAAGCGCTTGAAGTAAACCGAAAGTTGTTTCTTTCCCAACTTTCATACTTCTTCCGATGCAATGTAATTGCACTTTCAGCCACTCAATATATTTTCGTTTACCGCCAACAATACCAGAAGTAGGTCCTTCAATTGCCTTTGAACCGCTATAAATAGCAAGGTCTGCATACTTCACATATTTTTGAATATCTTCTTCAGCTGCCGCATCGACGATAAGTGGTACGTTATTTCTTTGCGCAACTTCCCATGCTTCTTCAACAGAAATCATATTTTTTTGCACAGCATGATGAGATTTCACATATAGAATCGCTGCTGTATTTTCACCAATCGCATCTTCAATATGCTCTGCTTTCCCTTCATTTGCGTAGCCAACTTCTACAAGTTTACCGCCGCCTAAATAAATCATCGTTTCGACTGGAGCACCGTATTGAACGTTATGCCCTTTTAACATAATCACTTCGTTTTTCGCGATGACCTCTTGATGAAGTCTTTCACTTTTACGGCGATTTCCTTCTGTCACGATACCAGCGATAGAAAGCGCAATTCCGCTCGATGCTGAATTCACAACGACCGCTGCCTCTGAATCTAGAATTCTCGCAATATGGTCTCCTGCTTTATCTACTAAATCTGCAATTTCCACATAATTTTGTCCACCATGTTTCATCGCATCCATAACTGTATTTGTCGGAGCGGATACACCTAAAATACTCATTCTACCGCTCGCATTAATTACTCTTTTTAATCCGTACTTAGCATTCAATGAATGACCCATTGATTACAACCCCTTTCGTATCAATTCTTCTTTCAGCAATGCGCTGATCCCCTTCTGAATCAATTAACGTAATCGGTTCATCTTTCACCGTAAATAAAGTTAAATTTGCAATATCGCCTTCTTGAATACGGCCAAGCTCTGGTTTTTTCAGCCACTCTGCCGCATTTTTCGTAACCGCATCAATTACTTCTTCTAGCGGATACCCTAAGTAAAGGAATTTCGAAAGAACGTGAGCCATACTATACACTGGGCCGTGTATACGATTCTTCCGGTAAATATCTGTACTAATTGTATTAAAGGCAATACCGTGACGCTTCGCCGCTTCTGCTACTTTAAAAGAAAAACTAGCATTACCGTGACCAACATCTAAATGAACACCGCGCTTCACTGCATCTAGTAACACAGGTAGCGGTTTGCCTTCTTCATCAAATAAATTATTTTCTTTCCCGTTTAAGTAATGTGTAATGACATCATCTTTTTCTAAAAGAGGTACAACTTCCTCAATGCGAGGAGGCGCTGAACCGATATGTACCATAATCGGTAATGATGTTTCACGAGATAAAGAGCGTGCAACATGAAGCGGTTCAATTCCACTATCACAAACGACACTTTTACTCATTCTCGCCTTTAACCCAACGATTACATCTTTATACTTTTCTACTGCTTCTATTACTTTCTCTTTATCTATCCATCCCATGTTGGATAATTCATCAATTCGTTTCAAACCGATGCGAGAAATATTTAAAAAGGCAAATAAATTCGTTTTCGCCTGCTCTCTACTTTTTACTAAATCTGCAATACGATCAGCTCCGCAGCTACCCGCATCAACAATTGTCGTTACCCCTTGCTTAACGCCAATTTCATCCACCTCATCGCCATACGGATTAAACTCTGGAAAAGCATGAACGTGTAAATCAATCCAGCCACTCGATACGTAAGTACCTGAGTAATCAAGAACCTTTCCACCCTCGCCAGCACCAGCTTTCGTCACCTGTGCGATTTTATTATTTTCAATTACAATGTCAATCTCTTCCCCGTTCACACGTTTCACATTACGTAGTACGAATCGTTCTGTCATTGTACTTCCACCCTTTTCTATAAGAAGCCATAAGAATACGCTTACATTAAAATTTCATTTTATATGTCTTTTACACGTTTAGCGTAACACAAAAAAAAGAAGAAGTAAATATAACGTTATAATGTTTAAAAGTAAATAAAAAGATGCTACTCAAAATGCTAATAGTACAGGAAATTATATCAACGATTCGACAAGGAATATCGATTTACCGACAAAAAACGTCGATCCCTTTCTTATATAAGAAAAGGCTGCTCCAAAACGGAACAACCTCTTTTTCTATTCCTGCACCGTCACAATAACCCCATCCATATTATTCCCCGAAATTTCATACTGCTTATTCGCTGGAACATTCACGTTCCTGTTCCCAGACACTTTATAATAAGAAACCGTATATTTCTTCCCCTCTACATTCGTTGAAATTTCTTTTTTCTCTTTTAAAAAGTCTAAGTATTCCTCCAATGTAATTTTCTCTTTTTGCATAATCGCACTATGGGGTAAGCCAACATAACGTATGTGCCACGGCTCATATTGAATGCCTGTAATATGACTTTTATTTTTTGGATAACGTAAAACAAAGCCGTGCTTCCATACATTATCCGCAATCCATTTTCCTTCAGGCGCTTTCTCCATTTTCTTTTGCGTAGATCCAATGTCGAGTGATAATCCTAAATTATGTTCACTATATCCTGCTGGAAGTGCATAGTCAGATCCCATTTCTTTATACAATTTACTTTGCTCTTTAAAATCTCGATACCCGCTACTCATTAAGAAATGCTGTACTCCATCTTTTCCAGCTGCATCGACAACGTTCAAAAAATTTTTCACAACACCCTTTGATAAGCGAAGATTTCTATCAAATATGACGTAACCTCTTACTAATTCACTATTGTGATTTACATTTATAATGTCAGACCTAATACTATCTTTTTTAACTGGGTAATCTTTATTAACTAATAATAGATCCCCTTTATAAATTTCTTCTTTTGTAATCTCTATCTTTTCCGTATTCGCAGCTCTTACCGTATTATCTTTGTCAGCAATTTTAACATCGATCTCTTTTTGAAATAACGGTGATATATAAAAACCTACACAGATTGTACATGCTATAAATAGAGAAATAAATACCCACTTTTTCATTTCTAGTTCCTCCTTAACGTAACTTACGTATAGAATAGAAAAAACTATTAAAATAAAAAGTGGGGTAAAGTTTAAATTTTTATTAAATTGCTTCGCTCTCTTCTTTTGGCAATCTCACTTCAAATATCGTTCTAATCACATTACTTTCAGCAGAAATCTTCCCATCATGCTGTTCAACAATATTTTTCGCGATAAACAGTCCAAGGCCTGTACTACCTTGTTGCTCTGACCTTGCTTTATCACCTGTATAAAACATATCAAAAAGATACGGTAAATCTTCTTCCGGAATGCTATCTCCGTAATTAATAATTTGTACGACTACCTCTTCACTCTCAATATATCCGTTCACATCGACAAACTTTCCATCATACCCGTAACGAATCGCGTTCGTTAAAAGATTTTCAAATACCCTCGCTAATAATTTTCCATCACCGCTAATAGGTAAATAAGAATCCATGTTCAATCTCGCTTCTAAACCCTTTTTCTCTAATAACGGATACAATTCTTCCTCTAACTGTATAAGCAATTCACTTATATCAATTGGTCTTTTGTCCAGCTGCAACATCCCATAATTCATTCTCGTAATTTCAAATAATTCATCAATTAAACTTTCCAGCCTTTCGGATTTCGTAAAAGCGATTGTGGAAAAATGTTTAATTTGTTCTTTCGTCAAATTCTCATCTTTAAGAATTAAATCTAAATAACCTAAAACAGATGTTAACGGCGTTCTTAAATCGTGAGCTAAATTAACAATGAGCTGGTCTTTACTACTTTCCGCAAAGTCTCCTCGTTCAACCGCTTCCTTTAATTTTTCACTCGCTACATTTATTTCACGTGCGATATATCCAAACTCATCATTAGATGAAACGCGCACTTCATTTGTAAAATCACCGTTTGCCAAATGATGAATTCCGTTTGAAATCTCATCAAAATATTTTAAATACGGCCTAGTAAGGAAGAAGAAAAACATAATGGATAGAGGAATGAAAATAATCAAAAAGAAATTAACATCCCCAATTTGTCTTACCATGGAACGAAATTGAGCTAACGGATCCTCAAAACGAACGACTAATTTATAATAAATCCGTAATCCTTCATAAATGATATACGTTACACCGCCAGCAAATATCATACTTAACGCAAATAGCATAACCATCTTCGAGCGAAAGCTTCTCATCTTTTTAGCCATTGAAAGTATACCCTACTCCCCAAACTGTTTTTATTAACTTATTCTTTCTTTTATCTTCCCCAAGTTTTTTCCGCAACGTACGAATATGTACCATAACCGTATTTCCGCCTTCATAATAATCATCTGCCCATACTTGCTGAAAAATATTTTCCACATTGTACACTTTCTTCGGATGGCTCGCTAATAAATATAAAATATCAAACTCTTTCGGTGTTAATTCAACTTGTTCTCCGTACACATTCACTGTTCTTCGCTCAGGATCAATAACGACTCCGCCTACCTCTAAAGCAGATTTATTCTCCGCTACTTTGGGCTGATTTAGTGTAAGAAATCGGCGTAATTGTGCATTTACACGTGCGACTAATTCAATCGGTGTAAAAGGTTTCGTCATATAATCATCTGCACCTAATACTAAACCTGTCACCTTATCAAAATCAGACGTTTTCGCACTTAAGAAAATGATTGGCATATGGTGCTTCGCGCGAATTTGGCGCGTCACTTCATAACCATCCATTTTCGGCATCATAATATCTAAAACCACCAAGTCGATTGGCTGCGTTTCAATAATATGAATTGCCTCTTCTCCATCAGCTGCTTTCACGACGTGGTAACCTTCTTTTTCTAAATGTATCTCAATTAAATCAGCAATTTCTGCCTCATCATCCGCTATTAAAATTGAAATGTTCTTCATTTTACTCCCCCTTTACCCCGCTATTTGCGGGCAGTAAGACTCCCACCTCAAAATTCGGGTGAATCAAAGAAGTTAGGTGGAAGATCAACTGCCCATAAAAGCCCGATTGGTTCAACTAATAATCAGTGGGGATGCCCCCACTGATTAAAGTTTCACTTTATACGCTCGATTGTAAACTAGTCTATCCAATTTGTACAATACGAAAAGGTTACTCACAGGAGTAACCTTTGTAAATGAAATTATATCGACGATTATTGAAATATATCGACTTACCGACAATTAACAACAAAATCCTACCGCTATTTGCGGGCATCCTGATTAAATTCACCGCTCCAAAACTATCCGCTGCTTCGTGATTTCCGCCAGCCTTCCTCGATTTACTTCATACTCAGTGTCAACACTTTGCGGTACAATCACCTTTCCGCCCTCAAGCATCACTTCCGGCGAAATAATATCCTTCTCCCAATGTCGGCTAGAGGCAGATATATCACCTGGAATCGTAAAGTTTGGCAGTGAAGCAAGCGCAACATTTTGTGCTCGTGAAATCCCCATCTCTACCATACCACCGCACCAAACTGATATGTTATGCTCCATGCAGTAATCATGAATTTGAATGGATTCTGTTAATCCACCCACTCGCCCTGGTTTAATATTAACGATTCGGCAACTGCCAAGCGTAATCGCAACGCGCGCGTCTTCTAAACTATGGATGCTTTCGTCTAAACAAATCGGCGTTTCCATTTTCTTTTGCAGTTGTGCATGATCAAGAAAATCGTAATCCGCTAGCGGTTGTTCAATCATCATCAATTGAAATTCATCTAATCGTTTCAGTTTCTCCGTATCCGCTAATGTATACGCTGAATTTGCATCAGCCATTAACGGGATGCTTGGAAACTCTTTACGAATTTCTTTCAATAACTCGTAGTCGTGCTCTGGCTTTATTTTCACTTTAAAACGCTCATATCCTTCTTCTGCATACTTCTCGATTTGTTTTAACATAACCGGAATTGTATTGATACCAATCACAACGCCTACTTCAATTTCAGTCCTAGTTCCGCCAAGCAATGTCGCTAATGACTTCTTTTGACGCTTTGTATATAAATCCCAAACAGCCCCTTCAATTCCGGCCTTTGCCATTCTGTTTCTCTTTATATGCTTGAACAACTTTGGTATTTCATTCGGATGAGAAATTTCAGCTTTCAATAAATCCGGTATTAAAAAATCTTGAAGTACATGTAGCGCTGTCTTCACCGTTTCTTCCGTATACCACGGTTCAGAGAACGCAACAACTTCGCCAAATCCAATGTATCCGTCCGTATTTTCTAATTCAATGACGATACTTTCACGCTTTTCATACGTTCCGTAGCTTGCAGCAAACGGGATTACGAGTGGCATTTCCGTTATATGAAGTGTCGCTTTTTTTATTTCCACTTACATCTCCTCCACTAATTGTCTTAACTCTCGTCTTAACAATTTTTTCGAAGCATTTCGTGGTAATTCCTCTAAGAAACACGCTTTCTTCGGCACTTTATATTTCGCTAATTTCTCCTCGCAAAAATGAAGGATTTCTTCTTCTGTTACCTCTCCACTTTTTACAACAAAAGCAGCGGGTACTTGTCCCCATTTATCGTCAGTCATACCGACAACACCGGCTTCCGCTACCATCGGATGAGAAAGCAACACTTCTTCAATTTGAGCCGGATATATATTTTCTCCGCCAGAAATAATTAAATCACTGCGGCGATCTAATACGTATAAAAATCCTTCTCCATCTAAATAACCGAGGTCACCAGTATGAAGCCATCCGTTTTGAATTGTTTCGCGTGTCGCATCTTCACGGTTAAAGTAACCGCCTGTTACGTTTGGTCCTTTTACTACGATCTCGCCTTCTACAAACGGCGGTACTACTACGCCATCTTTTTCAATACGAAGTTGGCACTGAAATAGTGGTTTCCCAGCTGATCCTACTTTCGTTAACATATAATCTGCGGATAACGTACAAATTTGCGAAGACGTTTCTGTCATACCGTACGTTTGATACACAGGAATTCCTTTATCTACACAAGTTTCTAATAACGGTTTCGGCGCTGGTCCTCCGCCAAGTAACATACATCGTAAAGAAGATGGATATGTCTCTTCTCCAAGTCTCTCTAATAAATCAGTTAACATTTTAGAAACGACAGAAATGATCGTAACACCTCTCGTTTGAAGTGCTTTATGAATAAAATCAGCATCATATTTCGGAACGAGTAAAATACGCATTCCGTACATAACATTTTTCATTAAAAGAGATAGCCCGCCAACGTGGAACATTGGCATACAAGCTAACCAGCAATCATCATCACGAAGCCCTAAATTAAGCGAAGAACCGACTGCGCTTGCCCAGTGATTGCCGTACGTTAAAATAACGCCTTTCGGTTTTCCTGTCGTCCCTGACGTATAAATGATTGTCATCGCTTCTTCTAAAGAGAATTCTTCTTGTATAGAGGCTTCCGCCTTCGATCCATTCATCACTTCGGCGAACGAATATACAGGAACATCTTTAGCCTCGAAATCTTGATCCGTCACTAAGCATATAACTTCAGCATCATCCATTTGCCAAAGTAGCTCTTCTCTTGAAAGACGCGTATTTAAAAGCACAGCTACTGCACCTACGTAAGATAGGGCGTGAATAACTGTAATCATCTCCATACCATTTTTCATCAGAACAGCCACCTTTTGCCCACGCTTCACTCCTACATGCGTGAGGTGTTCACAAACAGATACTACTTTTTCATGCAGCTCCATAAAAGTAACCTTTTCATCCTCTATTTCAATTGCAGTGCGATCTGGTGTTAAAAATGCACGTTGCATTAACCAATTTGGCATCGTCTCCATCACTCATTCTCCTTTCATGAAAGAAAGAGACTTGATATGACATCAAGTCTCTTAGTTATTTTGTTTCCGGTTGATCTCATCTAGCTACAGCGGCTAGAACAGTCGGTCGTTTCACGCCTTCCTACGAGGCAAAAAGCGCCTCTTCGTCAGAAGCTCCATCCCCCTCACATTCTAAGCGAGAAAGTAAAAAACACTTTCTGTGCGAAAGAACCTTAGCCTACGAGGCTAAACAGTCGGCTCCGCTTTTGGTTTGATCAAGGGAAACGAGGGAATTGACCGAAGTCCGGACTGCGTTTTTCTTTGAACGCGTCACGACCTTCTTTTGCTTCGTCAGTTGTGTAGTACAATAACGTTGCATCTCCAGCTAGTTGTTGAATACCAGCTAGACCGTCTGTGTCTGCGTTGAATGCAGCTTTTAGGAAACGAAGTGCCATTGGGCTGTTTGCTAAGATTTCTTGTGCCCATTGTACTGTTTCTGCTTCAAGCTCTTCTAATGGTACTACTGTGTTTACTAAGCCCATATCAAGCGCTTCTTGTGCGCTGTATTGACGGCATAGGTACCAAATTTCGCGAGCTTTCTTGTGGCCTACCATACGAGCTAAGTAACCAGCTCCGTATCCACCGTCAAAGCTTCCTACTTTAGGACCAGTTTGTCCGAATACAGCGTTGTCTGCAGCGATTGTTAAGTCACATACGATATGAAGTACGTGTCCACCACCGATTGCATAACCTGCTACCATTGCGATAACTGGTTTAGGAATTGCGCGAATTAGACGTTGTAAGTCTAATACATTTAAACGAGGGATTTGGTCGTCACCTACATATCCACCATGACCGCGAACTTTTTGGTCGCCGCCAGAACAGAATGCACGTCCACCTTCACCTGTTAAAATGATAACGCCAACATTTGCATCATCACGAGCGTGTGCAAAAGCGTTGATTAACTCCATTACCGTTTTAGGACGGAATGCGTTATGTACTTCAGGACGGTTAATCGAAATTTTTGCGATACCATTGTATGTTGAATAAATAATATCTTCGTAATTGCCTTCTTTTACCCATTCAATAGCCATTACAACTACCTCCTTGTATATTTCTGATCTCCTCTATAAGTGTAGCTTCCTTCTTAGATGAAAAAGCATCACTGCATAGTTTTTAGAAATCCCTTTACTATTGTATCAAACTTTTCCGGTTGTTCCACATGAATTGCATGGCCAGCACCATCAATTTTCACAAATTTCGCGTCAGAGATGCATTTTTCGATGTTTTTTAATATGCGAAAGAACTTTTCATCATGCTCCCCGTTCATTAAAAGAACAGGTATTTTTAAGTTTTGCAGCTCGTTCCACCATGAAGGCTGAGCCCCTGTTCCCATGCCGCGCAAGCTATTTGCAATTCCTTTTGGATTGTTAGCAAGTCTTTCTTGTCGCACTGCTTCTTGTGCGTTTTGTGCTAAACGTTTTTGCGTTTCAAACAGCGGAATATTTTCCCACATCGTTACAAAACTATTGATGCCTTCTCGCTCAATTTTATCGGCAAGTCGCTCATCTTTTTCACGACGTTCTTCTCTCTCATCTTCACTTTTGAGCCCAGCTGTACAATTTTCTAACAAAAGGGAATGTACATACTCTGGATATAGACATGCCATCGTAATCGCCAGTCTACCGCCCATTGAATAGCCAAGTATGTGCGCTCTTTCAATATGAAGGTAATCTAATAGTTCTTTCATTTGCAATGCTACATTTCGAATATCATAGTGAGTTACATCTTCAGGACTTTCCGTTTTTCCGTGCCCCACAATGTCTACTAAAATGACTTGAAACTGCTCACTCCAAGAAGGAACGAAGGAACGCCACGTTTCCATGCTTCCCGTAAAACCATGAAGAAGTAGAAGTGGTTCCCCGCTTCCGACTACTTCATATTCATACGATACACCTTGCAGCGTTACGTTCATTTTGATTCACCTTGCAACGATGTAGTAATTACGTCCTGCGTTTTTGCCCACAATTTACGGTGCAATGTTAAGTTTTCATCACGGTTCGTACAAATTTCTACAACGTGTAAACCTTCCGTCGTCGTTCCCTTTTGTACCTCTTCTCGGAATTGCTCCCAACCATTTACACGACTAAATGAACCGCCGTACATTTTGACAACATGCTCATAATCAAGTCCAATTGGCGTTCCAAATAATGATTCAAAATGTTCCTTTTTCTCATATTGTGGTAAGAATGAGAAAATACCGCCACCATCATTGTTTACAACGACAATCGTTATATTTAATTCATGTAATTTTGCGGCTAATAATCCGTTTAAATCGTGATAGAATGATAAATCACCAATAACTAATACGAGCGGATCGCAAATAATGCTCGCTCCTAAAGCTGTCGAAATGATGCCATCAATCCCATTTACACCACGGTTTGCCATCACTTGAATATTTTTATCCGATGTGAAGAAGAATGAATCTGTATCACGAATTGGCATACTATTACTCGCAAATAATGTTGCCCCTTCTGGTAGTACGCGGACGATATCCGTAATAACTTTCCCTTCAAATGCAGTTTCATATGTTTCCATTTCACGAAGCGTTTCCTTCGTTTTTTCGTTTATATGTTGCCACATTCCGAACCAATCATTCTTTTTCATAACTGGCAGTTTTTCTATTAATGCACTGCAAAATGCAATATCACTTGCTTGGACAACTTCTGTCGCAACGAGAGCTGGATCTCTCCATTGTCCAGATTCGTCAACAACGATATGAACAGCTTTCGTCTGTTTTTTGATGAACTGCGTTAATGCTTTCGAAACAGGCATCCCACCAAAACGAATCATAACTTCTGGCTTCCACGTTTCTTTTAACAGCTCATTTCGTAAAAATGTATCGTAACAGTCGATTACCATCGTTTTATCGTGATGTCCGCTACGAATGTTAGAAAGTGGATCCGCTAATATTGGATATCCCGTTTTCTCAGCTAGTTCTGCCGTAAACGCTGCGATTTCTGAATGACTATCATCTCCACAAATAATAAGCCCCTTTTCCATATGTGAAAGGCGCCCTACAAGAGAATCTACATATTCACTCGGCATCATCACGTTCCCTTGCTGAACTACTCCTGTATATTCCCCGCGTCCTTTATCCCATAAACTTTCTAATGAGAAATCTGGGATAAGCGGCTCGCGAACTGGAAAATTAAGATGAACAGGTCCTTGCGGCGCTAGAAGTGCGCTTGCTATCGTGCGCTGCGTCGTCATGCGAGCATAATGATACATCGCTTCACTCGCTTCTGGAAGTGCCATCTCTGTAAATTGCTTCACAAATGTACCGTATAAATTGAATTGATTCATCGCTTGTGGCGCACCAACATCTCTTAATTCATGCGGTCTATCTGCCGTTAAGACGATAAGCGGCACTCGTGAATGAAAAGCTTCACATACAGCTGGATAATAGTTTGCTGCTGCCGTTCCTGACGTACATAATAATGCAACAGGGCGTTTTTTTGCTTTTGCGATACCGAGTGCAAAAAATCCCGCTGATCTTTCATCTACATGTAAATATGTGTTCATTCCTTCATGTTGTTCCATTAGTAGAGCAATCGGTGTTGACCGTGAGCCTGGACTAATGACAACATCACATACATTTAGACGCGTCAGTTCATCCACGAACGCGCCTAAATAATATGATAATGCTTCTATATGATTGTTCATTTCATTAATTCCTCCAAAGCACCAAGCATCGGTCTAAACTTCAAGCTTGTTTCTTCATATTCAAGTTGCGGTACTGAATCAATTACAATCCCGCACCCAGCAAATAAGGATGCTTTCGCGCCATTTAATAATCCGCAGCGAAGTGCAACCGCAAATTCACCATTTCCTTCATCATCTATCCAGCCAATCGGTGCACCATATAACCCTCTGTCTAACAATTCAACATCACGAATCAGTTTCATCGCTTCCAAACGAGGTGTCCCGCCAAGAGCTGGTGTTGGATGTAATTCTTCTACCATTGTCAAAAGACTCGCATCGCCTTTTGCCTCTACAGGCGTATATAAATGAATTAAGTTTTTCGTTGTTAATAAGCCCGGACTTTCCGGAATATTAACGGATTCGCAGTGCTCATTTAGTACTCCTCGAATCATGTTCACAACATAACCGTGTTCAGCTAAATTCTTTTCATCATGAAGAAGCGCATTACTATTTCGTTCACTTTCTTCTATAGATTGACCATGACCAGTTGAACCAGCAAGACACATCGAAGTAAACTTCTCATCTTCTTTGCGAATTAATCTCTCTGGCGTCGCTCCTAAGAAGCATGCTCCTTTATAATCAAAAGAAAATACGTAACAATCTGGTTGCCCAATGCGAAGTGCTTCTAAAACAAGAGCAGAATCAATATGATGATCCATTTCTACTTTTAGCTCCCTCGCTAATACAACCTTCTGCACGTTCCCCTGCTTCATCTCATCCTGCACTTTCTCAATGGCCTTCATCCAGCCTTGCGGATCTACTTCTACTTTAGAAGTAACTGTTAATTTCGATCCTTCGAGTGCACATTTACTCTCCCAAAAAATTTTCTCTTCTAAAGAAACAATTTCGTTATAAAGAGTTTCTGCACAATCAGTTGCTGAAACGAATGTATTCATTGTTAACCATGCTTTTTCATTTTTTACAGTTAATAAAAATGCTGGTAGTGAAAATGTCGTATCATCAAATTCTTTCCATAAGTCGGTTTTCTCTTTTTCTTGGTCAAATGAAAATCCACCAAATAAAAGAGGACCTGTTCCAAATTCGTATCTTTCTCTTTGTACAAATGCTTTCTCTTTTACTTTATCCCACTCGTCACGAGCCGTTTGAAAGCGTTTGTGAGAAGAAGTTGCTATAGTGAAAACAGAGCCAATTCCAGCAAATATTACATGCTGAGCTGGGTCTGCAAAATAACATCTATTTTCGAATGAGATCCTTTTTCCTGCTGCATAAAACAGAAGCGGATCTATCCAGTCTATTTGTTTTACGAAGCTCACCAATATTTTTTCATCAGTTGCACGCTTAATGGCTGCACTAAGAACTTCTTGCAAGCCTATTTGTTTCGTTTGAATCACAATTGTCTCCCCCCTATGGGCGAAAAATAGTCATAATTACGCTTGATTTTAAGATACACCTCAAACGAAAGGCCTGTCAACGTTTAGCATTTCTGAGAAATTCACCTTCTCTTCCTAGAAAATAAACGTTGACACTAAATGATGCTTTTTCTACACTTAGTTGTGTACAATATGTGACCAAAGGAGGATTCAACATGGAAATGAACGTCGAAACGAATTCCTCTCCTACGGCGCCAAAGCCAAGTAAGCAAACCGGCTGGCGCATTTGGTGGAGTTTACTACGTCCCCATACATTAACAGCAGCTTTCGTTCCTGTTTTCATCGGAACAGCCTATGCGATGCAGGTCGGAGGTATAAATCAAATACATCTCCCTCTTTTCCTTATGATGCTTCTCGCTTGTCTTCTCATTCAAGCAGCAACAAACATGTTTAATGAATACTTTGATTATAAAAGAGGACTCGATCACGAAGGGTCAGTTGGTATCGGCGGCGCTATCGTTCGCGATGGCATTCAGCCAAAAACGGTGCTTAACTTAGCATTTGGATTTTTCGGGATCGCAATACTATTAGGTGTTTATATTTGTATGAATTCTAGCTGGTGGCTTGCTGCAATCGGTCTTGTTTGTATGGCCGTTGCTTACCTTTATACAGGTGGCCCACTTCCAATTGCATATACACCATTTGGAGAGTTAACAGCCGGATTATTTATGGGTGTCATTATTATTGGAATTTCATTCTTTATTCAAACTGGAACTGTAACATCAGAAGTCGTTTTACTATCTATTCCAAGCTCCATTTTAATTGGTGCCATTTTACTAGCTAATAACATTCGTGACTTAGATGGCGATAAAGAAAACGGTCGTAAAACGTTAGCAATTCTCGTTGGACGCGAAAGAGCCGTTGGTGTACTCGCTTCTATGTTCATCGTTTCTTATATTTGGACAATCGCTCTAATTATCGTTAACATCGTATCACCATGGATGCTTATCGTATTTTTAAGTGCACCGAAAGCATTGAAAGCGACGAAAGGCTTTATCGGCAAAAGTATTCCAATGGAAATGGTACCTGCGATGATTGCAACAGCAAAAACAAATACAATCTTCGGTCTCCTCATGGGAATCGGATTATTGCTTGGATATTTCCTATAAAGTGAAACTTTAATCAACTGCCCGTTAATGCGGGATAAAAAGGAGCTGCTGACGTGGCTCCTTTTTCATATACCAATCTCAGCTCATAATTCCTACTCTCAACGCTCATACTATGTAAAGAAACTGAATTGTAGGAAGGTGGACGACTATGTTAACTCCACAACAAATAAATCAATTTAAATCTATTTTAGAAAAACAACAGCAAGAAGTTGAACAAACAATACAAACTCATGAGAATACAGATCGTGCTTCTGAACGCGATTCTGTTGGAGAATTATCTAGCTATGACAATCATCCAGGTGATATGGCTACAGAATTGTACGAACGTGAGAAAGATTTCGGGCTCATCGAATTTTGGCATAAGCAGCTAGAAGATACAAAACATGCCCTGCAAAAAATTGAAGAAGGTACGTATGGAATTTGCGAAGTATCTGGCGAAGAAATTCCGTTTGAAAGATTAGAGGCAATGCCAACCGCTACAACATGTATTCAGCACACTACAAATAAATTAAATATGAACACGCGACCAGTTGAAGAAGAGGTGTTGGCTCCTTCTTTTCACAAGCACGACGAAGATCATTCTGTAGAATACGATGCTGAAGATGCATGGCAAGATGTCGCAAATTATGGGACATCGGAAACACCGTCCGATTTAGAAAGACAGGATTCCAAAAACTATAATGGCATGTACGTAAATAGTGAAGAAAATGTTGGGTATGTAGAGGATTTCGAAAATTTTATAGGAACAGACATGTATGGCAAAAATCCTCAAGTTTTCGCCACAGAAGAACATGAAGAGTATGAACAAATGCTTGATGACTTTGAAGAGCGTACTTTCAAAGGCGAGTTATCTTCAAATGAATCTAGCTCCAAAGAATAAAAAAAGCATTCCGAAATTCGGAATGCTTTTTTTCGCTAGCTAATTAGTTTTTTGTAACGTTAGCTGCTTGTGGTCCGCGGTTTCCTTCAACGATTTCGAAAGAAACTTCTTGACCTTCTTCTAAAGTTTTGAAGCCGTCGCCTTGGATAGCTGAGAAATGTACGAATACGTCTTCTCCGCCTTCAACTTCGATGAAGCCAAAACCTTTTTCGCCGTTAAACCATTTAACTTTACCTGTTTGCATGTCATGTACCTCCTAAATAAAAATGAAACTATGAATCCACATGAAAAGGTGGATATAAAGGACATGAATGTATAACAAGCTTACAGCCTTTAATACAACGTGCTTTATTTCCGTACCACATTATGTAGCTCAATAGTATTTTCACTATATCATGCTATGTCAAAAACGTCAAATGAGAACACTTTCAACCCATCGTTTTTTATAATCCTAGTATAACCTTAAATTTTCATTCTATTTTTATTCAAAAATTAACAAATCTACAGTATTCTAATTCCTTTGATTTCTGTACAATATAATTACTACATATGATGAGGTGAAAAAATGCAAGCACATGAAATCGAGTATAAATTATATGGCGATGATATGCAGTTTGTTGAAATTGAATTAGATCCAGAAGAAAGCGTTATCGCAGAGGCTGGCGCAATGATGATGATGGAAGATCATATCGAAATGGAAACCATTTTCGGTGATGGTTCTGGCCCATCTAGTGGTCTATTCGGTAAATTAATGGGCGCTGGTAAGCGTCTTGTTACAGGTGAAAGTATGTTTATGACTGTCTTTACAAATACAGGTCATGGCAAGCGCCACGTATCATTCGCCGCTCCTTATCCAGGAAAAATCATCCCTGTTGATTTAACACAATATCAAGGGAAAGTCGTTTGTCAAAAAGACGCGTTTCTTTGTGCAGCAAAGGGCGTTTCTATCGGAATTGAGTTTACGAAAAAAATTGGAACTGGTTTCTTCGGTGGTGAAGGTTTCATCATGCAGAAACTTGAAGGTGATGGACTCGCTTTCATGCATGCAGGAGGAACTGTATATAAGCGTGAATTAAAACCTGGCGAAAGACTTCGCATCGATACAGGTTGTCTCGTTGCCATGACAAAAGACGTTAACTACGATATCGAGTTCGTTGGAAAAGTAAAAACAGCTCTATTTGGCGGCGAAGGCTTATTCTTCGCAACGTTAGAAGGTCCTGGAACGGTTTGGATTCAGTCCTTAACACTTAGCCGTTTAGCAGCACGTCTTACAAGCCCAGCAGCTCAAAACAGCGGTGAAGGCAGCGTCTTAGGCGGACTTGGACGTTTATTAGATGGAAAAGAGTAAACAGTGCCCTTATAGGGTGCTGTTTTATTTTGGCATGATTCGTCCATAAGTCGCTATAATTTCATCCACTAATTTATATACGCGATACAAACTATTTGCCCCCTCCAAAAGAATGAATCAAGTCCCTCACTGCATATATTGAACTATACCTTTTCTTAAGGAGGGCTTCCTTAATGCGTACTCCTTTATCCTTCGATAAAGATACCGCCATATTGTTAGCTTCTTGTTGTGAGTTAACGTATGAACAATATAAACAAAATGGGATTTTCGAAATACCGGATGGTTTTCAATATGTACAAGGCTTTCAAGGAAAAACCATTCAAACGACAGAATGGTTCGGATTCATACTAGAATCTGAGGATACGATTATTGTAGCTTTTCGCGGAACACAAACAGATACAGACTGGATTATCGATTCACTCGTTAACCAAAAACCATACCCATATGCTTTAAACAGCGGAAATGTCCATAACGGCTTTCTTTCCATTTATGAATCTTGCCGAGATTCTATTATGGATATGCTCGTATCACTACCAGCCCATAAAAAACTCCTTGCAACAGGTCATAGCTTAGGCGGCGCGCTCGCCACACTACATATACTCGATGCGCGTATCAACACCGCCTTCGCACAGTACGGTCTTTATACATTTGCCTCTCCCAAAGTGGGCGATATTGCATTTCGTAATTATTATAAACTACAAGTAGCTAGTAGCTTTCGCTTCGTTAATCTATTTGATGTCGTTCCTCTTCTCCCTCCGCGCAATGTCCATTTTAATGACCAAGACTGGGAATATGCACACGTTCATCACAACATGACATTTACAAAAAACACAAAATCTATTACAAATAATCATGCCATGACAACATACAAAACATGTCTGACTTCTCATTTTTAACCAGGTAATGATTGGAAACCCTATATCCTTATACTATAATAATATATGAAGTTATTTTTGGATGAGGGGACCTTACATGCTAAAATTTATCTTTGCACTTTTTCTCATTGTAATTTTTACGTTTACAGGTTTCTTTACATTTTCATACTTTGCGACGGGAGAATATGGTGGAACAGGTATCATATATACCACTATCCCATTTCTTTCTTAAGCAAAAAAAGAAAACCGAGCTTAATGAGATTAAGCTCGGTTTTTAGCAATTATATTCCTCTTTTAAAAGTGAATACACTTTGTCTCCATGAATAAAAGTCCCTTCAAAAGGGACTTTCACTTAATACTGTGTAACGGCATTACCAATACTCCAAATCTCATTACTATACTGTAAAATCGTTCGATCACTCGCAAAATGACCAGACTGTGCAATATTTAAAATCGACATTTCTAGCCACTTCGTTCGGTTTTCATACGCTCTACCGACAGCTTCTTGTCTTTCCGCATATGGACCAAAATCTCGCAGAACGAAGTATTCATCATTTTGAATTACGAGAGAATCATAAATCGCTTCAAATTCAGCTCCCGAATGTGCAAAGAAACCATTCGTTAACTGATCTACTACTTTTTTAATATGCATATTGTGGTGATAATAATCACTTGCACGATATCCACCATTTTGATAGTAATGAAGAACCTCTTCCGCTGTTAAGCCAAAAATGAAACAGTTATCATCACCGACCCGGTCTTTTATTTCAACATTAGCTCCGTCTAACGTTCCGAGTGTAATCGCACCATTCATCATAAATTTCATATTCCCTGTTCCTGATGCTTCTTTACTCGCCGTTGAAATTTGCTCACTCACATCCGCAGCTGGGAATATATCTTCCGCTAAAGACACTCGATAGTTTTCTAGAAAGATAACTTTCATATATTGGCTTACGTACGGATCATTATTCACTTTCCTTGCGAGTTCATTGATTAATTTAATAATTTTTTTCGCATAGTAATAGCCAGGTGATGCTTTCGCTCCAAAGATAAAAGTACGCGGATAAAATGTAAAACTAGCATCCTCTTTCAAACGGTTATACAAATATAAAATATGAAGAACGTTTAATAGTTGTCGTTTGTAAGCATGTAGTCTTTTTACTTGCACATCAAAAATAGAATTAGGATCAATTGTAATCCCCATTTTATTATGAATACGCTCCGCTAAAATCTCTTTACGCTCTTGTTTTACCTCTGCAAATTTCTCTTGAAAACTCGCATCATATTGAACTAATTGTAGCTCTTGAAGCTTAATCGGTTCTTTCTTCCACTCTGTTCCAATCGCCTCCGAAATAAGGTTTGTCAGCTGCGGATTCGCCTTCATTAACCAGCGTCTATGAGCAATTCCATTCGTTTTATTATTAAACTTATCTGGATAAAACTCATAAAACAATCGCATTTCACGTTGCTTTAAAATTTCCGTATGAATTTTTGCTACACCATTTACGCTATGGCTACCGACAATTGCTAAATGAGCCATTTTTACAAGATCATGCGCAATAATCGCCATCTCTTCAATACGATGCCATTCATATGGATAACGTTCCCAAAGTTCATGACAGAAACGTTCATTAATCTCTTCAATAATCATATAAATTCTCGGTAATAACGGTTTAAAAATGTGAATTGGCCACTTCTCAAGCGCTTCTGATAACGTCGTATGATTCGTATAAGAAATCGTTTGTGTCGTTATGTGCCAAGCTTCTTCCCATGCTAGTTTTTCTTCATCTAATAAAATACGCATTAGTTCTGGAATCGCCAAAACTGGATGTGTATCATTAATATGAATCGCAATTTTCTCATGTAATTGACGAAGGTCACCATATCTTTCTCTATGCATACGAACGATATTTTGCAAACTTGCTGATACGAGGAAATACTGTTGCTTCAAACGAAGTATTTTCCCCTCATCATGCGTATCATCTGGATATAAAAACTCCGATACCGCCTCTGTTTCACGCTTATATTTCAAAATATCTTTGCAATTTTGCGGGAAAGGAACTGGTTCAGCATTCCAAAGTCTGAGTGTATTTACAGTACTCGTCTCATAACCTACTACTGGAACGTCATATGGTACTGCCATAATCACTTCTGCATTCGTATGCCTGAACTCTAAACGCCCGTCAATGTATAGCGGTTCAACATTGCCGAAATAACTTACCTCTACAGCTTGATCATGCCTTCTTACTTCCCATACGTTTTCATGCAGAAGCCACTGTTCTGGAAATTCAACTTGATAACCATCAACAATTTTTTGATCAAATAAGCCGTGCTTGTAACGAATTCCACAGCCATGACCTGGTAAGTTTAAAGATGCAAGTGAATCAAGGAAACAGGCTGCTAATCGTCCAAGTCCACCATTTCCAAGACCTGCATCTGCTTCCACCTCTTCTAACTGTTGCAAAGAAATCCCAAGCTCAGAAAGTCCTTGCTCACATACATCCCTGATGCCTAAATTTAATATGTTACTTCCAAGCAAACGCCCAAGTAAAAACTCAATGGATAAGTAATACATTTGCTTTTGCTCTCCAGACCGATAACTTTCGTTCGTTGCAATCCATTGACTATTCATATACTCACGTACCATGTACCCAAGCGTATTGTATTGATCACGAGTTGTAGAGTCTTTAAAACTTTTACCATACATCGTCTCTAACTTTTCTAGAAAAGCTGATTTGAAACTTTCAACATGAGTAAACATTTCTTCACCACCTACATGTTATTCCATGAGACTTTTATACAATTTCTTATAGGCAAGAGCTGATTTCTCCCAGCTATAATCTTCAGTCATCGCTTGTTTTACAAGCTGCTCCCATACCGGTTTATCATGATAAAATTCAATCGCACGAAGAACCGTGTGCAACATGTCATGCGCATTAAAGTTCGTGAAACTGAAACCATTTCCTTCTCCAGTTTCTTCGTCATAAGATTGTACAGTATCATTTAATCCGCCTGTCTCTCTTACAATCGGAATTGTACCGTACGCTAATGCGATAAGTTGTCCAAGTCCACACGGTTCAAATAGTGATGGCATTAAGAATAAATCACTTCCCGCATACACTTGGTGGGCTAGTTCTTCATTAAATCCGATATACACTTTTACCTTCTCAGGATACTCGTATGCCATCCACTCAAAGAATTGTTCATATTCAGAATCACCTGATCCTAAAATAATACATTGCACATCTTCCTCCATTATTTCGCGGAATACAGTACGTACTAAATCAAGACCTTTTTGCTTCGTTAATCTCGTTACCATCGAAATAATTGGTGTATCTTCTTTTTCTGGCAAACCAAAATAACGCTGCAAGGCGCGTTTATTTTCATTCTTTTCCTCTAATGACTCTGCATCATACTGAGCAGTAATATACGAATCTGTTTCTGGATTATATACGCTCGTATCAATTCCATTTACGATGCCGCTAAGCTTACCATTATTTTTTCGTAACAACCCATCTAACTTCTCACCGAAAAACTCATATTGAATTTCCTCTTTGTATGTCGGGCTAACCGCTGTAATTTGATCAGAAGCAATAATTCCGCCCTTCATAAAGTTCACATTTCCATAAAACTCTAGCTGCTCACTATGAAAATATTCATCACCAAGTTCTAACAAGTCGTACATCACTTCAGGAGGAAATACACCTTGGAACTGCAAATTATGAATCGTATACACCGTTTTAATATGCTCATATAATGGATTATCTTGATACTTTTCACGCAGTAAGAAATTCACCATAGCTGTATGCCAATCGTGGCTATGAAGAACATCCACTTCAAAATCAAGATGCGGAATACACTCTAAAACTGCTTTCGAAAAATAAGAAAAACGCTCTCCGTCATCATAATGACCATATAGAGAATCTCTCTTAAAATAATATTCATTATCTATTAAGTAATACGTAATCCCGTCTTGCTCACCTTTTAAAATTCCGCAATATTGATTTCTCCACCCAAGCGGGACGTTAATTACTTTATGTAACGTACATCCATCCCTTAATTTTTGCGGAATAAGACTATAATTTGGAAGTATAATGCGAACGTCCACGCCTAATTTTTTTAGCTCTTTTGGGAGCGCACCTGCTACATCAGCTAATCCTCCCGATTTAACAAATGGTACACATTCTGATACTGCAAATAAAATATTCACTTGTTGTCCCACTGCACGAAAAGCTTATACGACTTCCCTTGCAGCTTCCTCCCTTCGAGTTTTCATTTGAATGAATGCTTTAATCAGTGGAGGAAAAACCCCCACTGATTCTTTTAAGAATAACTATTAATCGTACTGTTTTGAATGCTTCCTTTTTCTACAACATATGGCTCATCGGCGTTTCCTTTTAGTACAACACCGTCACCAATTTTCACGTCTTTATCAATAATAACACCGTCTATTATACAGTTATCTCCAATTTTGCTCTTTTGCATAATAATGCTATTACGAACAATTGAGCCTTTTCCAATTTTAACAGAACGGGAGATAACACTATTTTCTACTTCTCCTTCAATAATACTGCCGTTTGCAATCATTGTATTTTTCACGGCTGCACCCTTCAGGTAACGAGTTGGTGGTTCATCTTTTACTTTCGTAAAGATCGGTGCTTCTTTCTTAAATAATTGCTTCCAAATAGCAGGTTGCAAAATTTCTAAGCTATGTTTATAGTAACTTTCAATTGAATCAATAATAGCTACATATCCTGTATGCTCATACGTAGCAATATGCAGTGATTTTCCGCGCTTTTCTCTCACTACATCAAATAAACTGTATTGCTCCACATCTTTATATGTCTCAAATAAATCTAACAATAATTGTTTCTTTAACACGTATGTTTGAAGCGAAACCCCTTCATGGCAAACTTCAGTAATATCAGCTGCCGTATGTATATGTCGCTCTAACACCGCTTGAAAATTTAATGCTGTTACGAGATGGCTATTCGTAATAACAACGTATTCTTCTCTAGCTCTTAAAAAATAATCAATATGTCTTCTAAAATGTGCAAAAGACCCAAATTCATCTTGGTCACATTGGCAATTTGGCGGGAATAAAAACAGTCCGTCTCTTTTTCTATCTAAATCCCACTGTTTTCCTGAACCAACATGGTCCATTAGTGAACGGTTTTTATGACTTGTAAAAACCGCTACACTATGAATATTAGAATTCACCATATTTGAAAGCATGAAATCAATGAGTCGATAACGGCCCCCAAATGGTAACGCCGCTAATGAACGATGCCCTGTTACTTTCTTTAAGGAAGGAAAACTTCCCGTTGCATTAATAATTCCTAACATTTTTTCTCCCATTCATTTCATCCCCCTTTTCTATTTCCCTTCAGCAATGAGTACTACATCGTCGACATTTTTTTCTGGACGAATAATTGTTCCATCTTCAATAACCATTTCCGATCCAACAATCGCTCTTTCAATCACAACATTTTTACCAATCTTCGCTCCTGGCATAACGACGGAATCAATAACCATACTACCTTCTTCCACCGTCACCCCTTGGAATAATACAGAATGCTTCACGTCCCCTTCAATGACGCATCCTTCGTTAATAAGTGATTCTTCTACTTTTGCCTTTTCTGCAATATATTGAGGTGGCTCATTTGGATTCACAGAATAAATACGCCAATTACGATCGTTTAAATTCAGCGATGTTTCATCGCGAAGTAAATCCATATTCGCTTCCCATAAGCTTTTCACCGTTCCAACATCTTTCCAATATCCTTCAAACGGATACGCCATCAGCTTTTTCCCTTCATCTAATAAAAGCGGAAGTACATCTTTTCCGAAATCATTACTAGATTCAGGATTTCTTGCATCCATCTCTAAATACTCTTTCAAAATTGCCCAGTTAAAAATATAAATTCCCATTGATGCAAGATTACTTCTTGGAAATTGCGGTTTCTCTTCAAATTCAACAATCTCCATCTCTTCGTTCGTATTCATAATACCGAAGCGACTCGCTTCATCCCACGGTACTTCAATAACAGAAATCGAAACGTCCGCTTCTTTCTCAATATGGTAATCTAGCATTTTACTGTAATCCATTTTATAAATATGATCGCCTGATAAAATCAGAACATACTCTGGTTCATATTGACTTAAATAGTTTAAGTTTTGATAAATGGCACTTGCTGTACCTGTGTACCACTTCACACCTGAAGACTCCGCATAAGGAGGTAACACTGTGACTCCACCGCTTACTCGGTCTAAATCCCAAGCATTGCCGATTCCGATATAATTATGAAGTTCGAGTGGTTGATATTGCGTCAAAATCCCAACCGTTTCAATACCAGAATTCGCACAGTTACTTAGCGTAAAGTCAATAATGCGATATTTACCACCAAATGGAACAGCTGGCTTGGCTAAATTTTTTGTTAATGCACTTAATCGACTACCTTTTCCCCCTGCTAGTAACATTGCTACGCACTTTTGCTTTTGAGCCATCTTGTTTTTTGCTCCCCTTTCTCGTCTTCACTGGTCGTAATATGGATACGCCAAATGGTGGAATTGTAATTTCTACATGTGCCGCTTGATTATGATACGGTTCTTGAATCGTCTTGAGACGTTTCTTATTCACTTGCCCCGATCCGCCATATTGCTCAGCGTCACTGTTTAAAATCTCGTTATAATACTCGAAATCTGGCAAACCTACTTTATAGTTTTCATATGTAGCTTTCGTAAAATTACATACGACAACTAACGCATCTTCTTGTTTATCCCCTTGGCGGATAAACGAGAAAATACTTTGCTCATGATTATTAGCATCTATCCACTGAAATCCTTCAGGTGAATGATCAAGCTGCCAAAGTGGTTTGGAGCGCTTATACAATGCTATGAGCTCTTTAAAGTAATCATGCATATAACGATGCATTTCAAAATCATGTAAATTCCAATCTAAATCTTCAAGGTCTTTCCACTCATCAAACTGCCCGAATTCTCCACCCATAAAGAGCAATTTCTTACCTGGATGAGTAAAGAAATATCCATATAATAAACGAAGTTGAGCAAACTTATCCCAGTAATCTCCTGGCATTTTATTTAATAACGACTTTTTCCCATGAACGACTTCATCATGAGAAAGCGGTAATATGAAATTTTCAGAGTAAGCATATATTAAAGAGAACGTCATTTTCTCATGAATATACTTCCTGTACTCAGGCGCACACTCCATATATTTCAGCACATCATTCATCCAGCCCATATTCCATTTGTAATTGAACCCAAGCCCACCTTCATACGTTGGAGCTGTTACAAGTGGCCAAGCTGTTGAATCTTCTGCTGTCATAAGAAAATCTTCATCTTCTGCAAACACCGCTTCATTTAACTCTCGTAAAAATGAAACAGCGTGCTCATTACTTTGCTCTTGTCCTTCTTTATTCCAGTACAGCATATTCGCAACTGCATCCACCCTGAAACCGTCAATGTGGAAATACTTCATCCAAAATAACGCATTTGAAATTAAAAAATTACGTACTTCCCTCTTCCCTAAATCAAAATTAACAGTTCCCCATACTAGGTTTTCTTGTACATCTATATCTTTATATTCATAAGTCGGTGTCCCATCAAACAAATATAAACCGTGAGCATCTTTACAAAAATGCCCCGGCACCCAATCTAAAATGACACCGATTCCATATTTATGACATTCATCGACAAAATACATCAAATCATGTGGCGTGCCGAATCTACTTGTCGCTGCATAATATCCCGTCCCTTGATATCCCCAAGAACGATCATATGGATGCTCAACAAGCGGCATAATTTCAATATGTGTAAATTGATGTTCCACCACATACGGAATGAGCTCCTCGGCCATTTCTCTATAAGAATACAGAGCGCCATCTTCTTTCTTTTTCCAAGAACCGAAATGTAATTCATAAACTGTCATCGCTTCTTTATAAATCGATTTTTTCTTTCTCTTACGAATCCAGTTTTTATCATTCCATTCATATCCCTCTATATCAAAAACTACAGATGCCGTATTTGGTCTTACTTCTGCATATACTGCGTAAGGATCTGCTTTTAAAATAACGTCACCGTCCATCGTTTCAATCGCATACTTATATATCTCATTCTCTTGAATATGCGGTACAAACAAGGACCAAATCCCCTCTTCTGTCACTTGTAGCATCTTATGTTGCTCATAATCCCATTCATTAAAATCTCCAACAACACTCATTGCTTTCGCATGAGGAGCCCATACTGTGAATCGTACACCTCGCATCCCATCTTCCGTCACAATATGTGCCCCAAAGATGTTATAACTGTCATAGTACTTTTCTGTATGAAACTCATCTCGTTTCACTTCTTCACAATTTATTACATCCAATATGTTCACCTCACTAAGATGACAGAATTTTTTTACTCTTTATCATTTCTGCGAAAAACTGAAATATCCTTGTTATTTTTTAAAAAATATTCGTTTTTTTCTTTAATTTCGCTTAAAATATTCAAATTTACTGTGTAAAATATCGAATTTTGACGAATATCCATTGCAAACGCTTCATTTCCTACTAGTCTTTCATCCTCTTATTTATTTCTCAACCTTTATTTCATTAGATTGATTCTATTTTACTTGCTATTTATCACTTAAAATCACAACAAAATAATCTGTCATAAAAAAATGTTTCTCAACATTTTTTGTCACAATTTTATTGAAATGGAAAATTCATAAGCATATACTTGTTCTCAATAAAGAACTACGAACTCTCGCAAATATAATTCATACTGAAACACTATGTTTACTCTGTCCATGCTCCAAGAAAAAGTTTGATAAAAAATTAAATTAGGAGGCTTTCTTATGTCATTAAAACAAAAGGTTGGAATGGGAGTTGTCACAGCTTCACTTGGCTTATCCCTTACATTCGGCGGTGTATTCGCCTATTTCAGTGATTCTGAAACATCTAGTAACTCATTTCAAGCTGGTACACTAGATCTTTCTATTAACCCAAGTGTAATTGTTAATGTGAAAGATTTAAAACCAGGTGATTTGATTGAAAGAAACTTCAAGCTTGAAAATAAAGGAACATTGCATATTGCAAAAGTAGCACTTGAAACATCCTATGAAGTTACAGATGCAAAGCAAAATAATGATGGTGAAGATTTAGGCGATCACATCATCGTCAAATTTTTAGTGAATGATGGAAAGCCATCTAATCCAAACGATGATCATGAAATTTTGTGGGAAACAAAATTATCAGAATTAAAAACTATGAAACCGGAGGATGTAGCTACTTCTCTAGAACGTCATAACTTAATAGATGGTATTAAATCTGGTGAAACAGATTATTTACACGTTCTCTTCTCCTTTGAAGACAACGACCAAGATCAAAATAAATTCCAGGGTGATTCCCTGCAGCTAAACTGGACATTTCATGCAGAACAAACACCAGGCGTGGAGAAATAATTTTTAAAATATAAATTATCGGAGGCCTATATATGAAAAAGAAAAATCGTTTTGTTACCGGAATTGTGACGGCTGGCGTTCTATTTTCAACTGCCCTTCCGTTCAATGTACTTGCTGAAAACCCTATTAACCAAATTGACTCTTCAAACGCCCAGTCTTTACTATCAAAACTTTCTAAAGAACAGCGCCAAGCATTACAAACGTTAGATGCCAATCCTGGTTTTACTATTTCGCCAGATATTAATACGAGTAGTTCTGAACCAGTAAATATCATTGTAGAATTTCAAACTGCTCCAGTAAAGATTAATGAATTAAAACAAAAAGAAAAAGGATTACAAGCTGCTCCTGAAAATATAAAGGCACGTATTGATCAAGAACATGAGGAATTCCAAAAAGGATTAAAACGCCTTTATCAATTCAGCCCATCAGTAAAATCAGGGAATTTCCAGTCTGTACTAATTAAACGTTCTTATAAGCACGCTATAAATGGTGTTGCGCTAACGTTACCTGCAAATACAGTTGAAGAATTGTTACGCATTGGCGTTGTAAAACGTATTTGGAAAGATTACGAAGTGAAATTAAATTTACCAAAACAAGCAGAGCAGAAAGCACCTCAAAAACTAACAGATAGCATTCCCCAAATTGGGGTAGATAAGTTACATAGCGAGGGCATTACCGGAAAAGGAATTAAAGTTGGTGTACTAGATACAGGTATTGATTACAATCACCCTGACTTAAAAGACGTGTATAAAGGCTATCGCGCAAAATCGGGTGAGGATTCTAGTAAGGTAGACCCAAACTCCGTAAAAGGTTGGGACTTTATTAATAACGATGCAGATCCGATGGAAACAACTTATACAGAGTGGCAACAATCTGGCGCTCCTGAATTTGATGATCGTGGTTCTTCCTTCTATACTGCGCATGGTACTCACGTAGCAGGTATCGTTTCTGCTCAAAAGAAAAATAAATCAGATTCCGCAGTAAAAGGTGTTGCACCTGACATTGAACTGTATAACTATCGTGTACTAGGTCCTTACGGAAGCGGCGATAGTTCTGGTATTATTGCTGCAATCGATAAATCTATTTCTGACGGTATGAACGTCATTAACTTATCGTTAGGTGACGATAGCAACAATCCGCTTGATCCAACGTCTATCGCTGTCAATAACGCAATGCTTTCGGGCGTTTTTACAGTCGTTGCTGCCGGGAACTCTGGCCCAAATCCAGCGACACTTGGGTCACCAGGCGCTTCTCCATTTGCTATTACAGTTGGAGCAAGTGATAGCTCTATTTCCTTACCGAAACTATCCGGTCATGCTGGGCAATTACAATTCCCTAACCTAATTTTATTCGGCAAAAACTTCACTGATAAAATAGAGGATTTCAAAGGACAATCTCTCCCTATTGAATCTGTAGGAATCGGTACTCCTGACGAGTTTAGTAAAAAAGATGTAAAAGGAAAAATCGCTCTCGTTGCACGTGGTACAATCTCGTTTGATGAAAAAATCGCAAATGCGAAACAAGCTGGTGCAAAAGCAGTTATTATTTATAACAATGTGGATGGAGAAATTCCTTACTATATTGGCGAAAGTACAAAATACATTCCAGCATTCCGCCTAACGAAAGAAGATGGCGAAAAACTAAAAGCTCAAATTGAACAAGGCAAAACATCCTTAACTTTCGATGAAATAAATTATATTCAAACAGAAGGCGATCATCTTGCAGACTTTAGCTCACGCGGCCCTGTTACATCAAATGATGATATTAAACCTGATATTACAGCACCTGGTGTTGCGGTACTTTCAACAGTACCTGAATATATTAACGACCCGCAAGAAGGTGAAAACTACGATGTTTCCTATGAACGTATGCAAGGAACATCCATGGCATCTCCTCATATCGCTGGCGTTGCTGCTCTTATTTTGCAAGAACACCCAGAATACTCTCCATTCGATGTAAAGGCATCTCTTATGAACACAGCTGATGATTTAAAAGAAAAGTATTCCGTATATGAAGTTGGAGCTGGACGAGTAGATGCTTATAACTCTGTTCACACGGAAACAAGTTTTAAAGTGTTAGATACGACAAAAACAATTGTCAATGATGAAGTGATTGAAGTACCAGACGAAACTGGATCCATTGCATTCGGTAAATACTATCAAAAAGACGGGGAATCCATTGAACAAAAACGAAAAATTAAAATTGAAAACCGCAATAAACAAGAGAAGAAAGAATTTAAAACAGAAATTTCTTATACACCAGCTTCTTCTGCCATTAATGACGCTACCGCAAACGGTGTAAAAATTTCTACTTCTGAAACAATTACGATTGATGCTGGTAAATCAGATGAAATTGAAGCAAAAATTAATATTCCTGCTGGTGCAAAGCAAGGCCGATATGAAGGATATATTCATATTACAAATACGAAAAATAAAGAAGAAACGTATCAAATTCCGTTCTCTATTCGTGTGTCAGAGCCTGGTATTGAAAATGCACTATTATCAAGAAAAACAATCTCAACTGATACATCTACATTCAATCCATACCGCGAATCATATGTTCACGGGGCGTTCCAATTAAATAGCGAACTTGAAACGTTAGATCTTATCGTGAAAGATTCCAAAACAAATAAAGCACTTGGCTTCATCGGAACATTAAACACGAGTGGATTAAAAACAGATGTGTATTACTATTTAGATTCATTCTTTAACGGCAGAGTGTATCCTTTTACAAATGATCCTGCAAAACCAATTGGTGATGAAAAAATCGACTTACCAGAAGGAGATTACACAATTGAATTTGTTGGCTACGATAAAGCCGGGAAAGCACGTGTGAAAGGTGATTATGTCGTAATTGATAATACACCGCCAGAAGTGAAATTAACTGGATTACAGCCTGGTATTTATGAATTAAATGAAGAAAACTATACAGTAGAAGACGGTAAAAAAGCACTATGGGTTAAAGGAAATGTATATGATTCTAACGTTGACTACTTAAGAGGAAAAGGATTAAACATTACGCAAGAAGCGAACGGCGTTATGTACTATGACTATTCTCCCTACTTGCAGAAGTTTTTACCTATTACTGAAAATGGTGACTTTAAAGTTGGTATTACACCTGATTCCTTTAAAACTGAAGGTCCAATGAACACAGGCGTATATATTTTCGATTATGCAACTGCAGGTCCTGACTATCCAAGCGGTGTAAATAACTATTGGTTTATTCCGCAAGGTGCTCAATATGCAAAAGCTAGTTATGATAAAAAAGAATTATATAAAGATGATGAATTCACTGTGACACTAAACGCCAAACATGTGAAACAATTTGTATCTGGAGAATTTAACGTAAAATTCCTAGAGAAGAACTTCAAATTTGCAAATGCGAAATTGAATCCTACTTTTGAAAAACTCCTTTCTGAAAAAGGGGTAACCGCAAAAGTAAATGAGCCGAAACTAGAAGAAGGTTCTGTTACAGTAGGCGGAGCTATCGATGATAAAAACTTCGCCGGATTAGATGGTGACTTCCCGTTCATTGATGTAACTTTCAAGGTAGAAAATGATGAGTTTTATGAAGCAAATGCTCAATTAGATTTACCGGTGTTCGTTTACTGGAAACAAGGTGAATCAGAGCCAAGCAGAATGCGTGTGCTTCAAGATCAAACATTCTCAGTTATGTCTTTAAACTCAAAAGTAGAAGGAAATATTAAACCTGGTGCATTCTTAAATGAACGTGGATATTTAGATGAGAAATTTGATTATACAAAGCTTGGTGTAAAAGTATATGCAACAGATTCTTACCGTCATAAGTTTGAAGGCTCACTTGATAAATACGGTTACTTCAAATTGAATGGACTTCCTGTTAATAAACGTGATTATAACTTATACGTGGAGGTTCCAGGACATTTAACAAGCCGACTAACTACAAAACTAGGTACTGAAAAAGATGGTAAACTACTTGGTCAATATTATTATGCACGACCTGACGAAAACCTTGCTGGCGATGTAAATGCTGATAAAGTAATTGATATGAAAGATGCTGAAATTATCGCTAGCAACTATGGTAAAAAAGGACTATCTGTGAAAGACGGCGACCTTAACAAAGATGGCATTGTCGACGAAAAAGATATTCGTTTCGTTGAAAAGAACTTCTTGAAAAAAGGACCAGATGCATCTAAATCACAAATACCTGTTGAAAAATCAAAAAGCGGTACACTGGCAGATATTTTAAAGAAATTAGGATTAACACCTAAAAAATAATAATAAAGAGCACTCTATATAAAGTAGAGTGCTCTTTTCTATAAACGACCCTTATCCAGCAAAAGGGGTATATTGGGGATATACAAGGGAAACCGGAAAAGGAATTTATATTAAATTATATAAAAACTCAGAGGTAGGAAGCAGTTTCCCGCCTCTGAATTATTTAGCAATTATTATAGTACTGGTGCCATTGTTTCTTTTAATACTTTTACAGAATGAGCGAATTTCGCTTTTTCTTCTTCATTTAGCTCAAGTTCTACGATTTCACGTACACCTTCGCGGTTAATAACAGCTGGAACACCTACGAAAGCATCTTTCTCACCATATTGTCCTTCAAGGTATGCAGATACAGTTAATACGCTGTTCTCGTTGCTTAAGATTGCTTTAGTTACACGAAGTAGTGACATACCGATTCCGTAGTAAGTTGCACCTTTACGCTCGATGATATGGTAAGCTGCATCGCGTACATTTTCGAAGATTTTATCTAAGTCTTCTTGTTTGTACTGTTCGTTGTTAGCTAAGATTGTTTCTAGTTTTTGTACACCGATAGTAGCGTGGCTCCATACTGGAAGTTCAGTGTCACCGTGTTCACCAACGATGTAAGCATGAACGTTACGTGGATCTACATCTAAGTAGTCACCTAACATGTAACGGAAACGAGCAGAGTCTAAAGTAGTACCAGAACCGATTACGCGCTCTTTTGGTAAACCAGATTCTTTCCAAGTTACGTAAGTTAAAATATCAACTGGGTTAGTTGCGATTAAGAAGATTCCATCGAACCCGCTATCCATAATGCCGCGAACGATTTGTTTAAAGATCTTTGTATTTTTCTCAACTAAGTCTAAACGAGTTTCACCTGGCTTTTGTGGTAATCCAGCAGTGATAACAACTAGATCTGCATCTTTACAATCTGCATAGCTACCGCTCCAAACTTTTGTTGGTGATGGAGAGAATGGTACCGCATGGCTTAAGTCCATTGCTTCCCCTTCTGCTTTTGCTTCATTAACATCTACTAATACGAATTCTTCAGCTACACCTTGGTTGATCATTGAGTAAGCGTAACTACAACCTACAGCTCCTGTTCCTACTAATACTACACGATTGATACCTTTTTTCATGGTAATTTCCCCTCTCTATTGTTCACATATATTTTTTATGATTGTTTAAGTAATTAATTAAAATACTAATTTAATGTTGTTTAACTTCTTTACATTCATATTGTAGCACGTATTATTGTGAATTACTTCACAAATTATGGCCTATTTGTGAACTTTTTCACATAGAGTGTAAAGTTGATGGAATAGGTGTGGAATCCATCTCAATGGAGACGTTTTCTTTAGATTGTGAAAGGGATTTTCTTATATTTTTGTCGGTAAGTGAAATTATATCAGCGATTTTTTAAATATATGGACCGTAACTCCAAATATATCAGCGATTTTTGCAATATATCGACTTACCGACAAAAACCGACAATGATAACAGCATAACAAACGCCATCCTTTCTGTATATTTCTACAAAAAGAATAGCGTCTTTTGATTATATGGATACAAATTTATCTTAGCTGGACAGCGATGTTTTTTCCATACACGTCAAATTAACATACCGTCACTTATTAACAGTCAATAAACATGTGAACCTAGCAAAGCTCTTTAATTATTGTAGCAACACAGTCGTTTTTAAATCTTCAGCACCTCCATTTTTTAATGTATCATTTAGATCACTAAGATACGTAGGTTCAATTGTTAAGGATTTTGGAGGATTATCCATTGGTGGAAGAGCTAAAACAATATGGTGTCCGTATAGTCCCGTGCTACCAACTTGCAAGCTGACTCCTTCGTAGATTTTTCCTTTATCATCAGTTACGGTATAATCAAGTGCTGGCCAGCTATCATTAGCTTCCATTTCTTTTGGATAATCAAAGGTCAAATCAATCCTCGTTGAAAGTGAAGAAAAGGTTACTTGATTTACTGTTAATGCATATAAATTATCTTTCGTTGATGTTTTTATATTAGGAGTGAATTTATGAATCTCACCTTCAACTTTTGTAAGAGGAAATGCTACGTTCCATATTCCTGTTTGTTCAAATAAATCTTTCCCATGGACGGAAACATCAATTTTATCACCAAATTCACCGTAATTAGCCAGAGTAAATTCATGCTGCTCAATAATGGTGTTTTGTCCTTTTGACTTCTGTGAAGTAGAACCAATTGCAGCTCTGACTTCTTTCCCATTAATGGTTATATAACTAAATCCAGCTTTCTCTTCATTACTTTTGGAAATAGGATTCTCTCCTTTGTATTCCACCGTGACCACTAAACGTCCACCATCGTAAACAGCTTCTTTCACATTCATCGTTAAACCACTATGACTATCTCGTCTCTCAATTGATGTGGCAAGCTCATCCTTTTCAATTTTATCAGAAGCAATATCATTAAATTGTGCATAAATGGAGCCTATAACTGGAACACCCGATAATGTCTTTGCCATGGTAGGAGAAATGAATCCAAAACCTAAGAGAGAAACACATATTCCACAAGCAATAAGACTAGAATACTTAATTGTTTTTTTTCTACGGTACTGATTTTTCTTAGCTTGAAGCATGGCTGTTTTTTCTCTTTGAATTAACCGATCTTCTGGTATAGGAATATCATTGATATGGTGATTAATTTCTTCTTTATTCATAACTATATCCCTCCTTTAAAATGGGGCGTAAGGCTTGCTTTGCTCGATGTAATTGAGATTTTACCGTTCCTTCTGGAGAATTAAGAACCTCAGCAATTTCCTTAATAGATAAATCGTGATAATACCTTAATAAAATAATGGTTTTGTAAGTAGGATCTAAGAAATTAAATGCCTCGGTTAAATCCAGCGATTGCTCTAATTTATTCATGCTCTCTTCTGTACATAAATTAGATAACATTTCATCATTCACAACAAATTGTCTAGAGGACTTTCTTACAAAATCAATGGATTTAAAAACAAGAATTTTAGTAATCCAACTTTGAAATTTCTCCGGCTTTTTTAATTTTCTCAATGAAAGATATGCTTCATAAATTGTTTCTTGGTATATATCCAGTGCATCTTGTTCATTTCTTACATAAGAATAGGCTGTTCGATATAGCTTTGGGCGAACAAAAGTAATAAGTTGTTCAAATGCTTGATCATTTCCTCTTGTTGCTTGGTTTACTAGATAGGCTATGTCCATTTTTATTTCTTCCTCCCTTTACTAATATAGTCGAATGAGAGAATAAAAAGGTTGCAAAAATAAATGCATATATATAAATCTCCTACAACTTATTGCAATAATTACTATCAAGCATTAAAGACACAAAAAATCCATAAAAAAAGCAGACTATCCAAAGTCCGCTTTTACACAACAAAAAAGAGATAGCAGATTATGCTATCTCTTTTAGTATGACCCGTACGGGATTCGAACCCGTGTTACCGCCGTGAAAGGGCGGTGTCTTAACCACTTGACCAACGGGCCAATTCTGGCAGAGAAGAAGGGATTCGAACCCTCGCACCGCGTTCGCGATCTACTCCCTTAGCAGGGGAGCCCCTTGAGCCACTTGGGTACTTCTCTATAATATGGCTCCGCAGGTAGGACTCGAACCTACGACCGATCGGTTAACAGCCGATAGCTCTACCACTGAGCTACTGCGGAATAATTATGGTGGGCCTAAATGGACTCGAACCATCGACCTCACGCTTATCAGGCGTGCGCTCTAACCAGCTGAGCTATAGGCCCATAATTGAAAAGCGGGTGAAGAGAATCGAACTCTCGACCAGAGCTTGGAAGGCTCTTGTTTTACCACTAAACTACACCCGCATTAAATTGTAAATGGTGAGCCATGAAGGATTCGAACCTTCGACCCTCTGATTAAAAGTCAGATGCTCTACCAACTGAGCTAATGGCTCATTTTGAAAGTGGTGCCGACTAGAGGACTTGAACCCCCAACCTACTGATTACAAGTCAGTTGCTCTACCAGTTGAGCTAAGTCGGCTTGCGACTTCAAAATGGTGGCTCGGGACGGAATCGAACCGCCGACACGAGGATTTTCAGTCCTCTGCTCTACCGACTGAGCTACCGAGCCTTTATGTAAAAAAATGGCGGTCCCGACCGGGGTCGAACCGGCGATCTCCTGCGTGACAGGCAGGCATGTTAACCACTACACCACGGGACCATTTGGTTGCGGGGACAGGATTTGAACCTGCGACCTTCGGGTTATGAGCCCGACGAGCTACCGTGCTGCTCCACCCCGCGATGATAAAATATTTAATTTAGAAAAAATGGAGGAGGTAGAGGGATTCGAACCCCCGCGCGACTCTCGCCGCCTGTCGGTTTTCAAGACCGATCCCTTCAGCCGAACTTGGGTATACCTCCGAGATATAAAGCTTTAGTGGTGGACCTTGTAGGACTCGAACCTACGACCGGACGGTTATGAGCCGTCTGCTCTAACCAGCTGAGCTAAAGGTCCTTTATGGTAGCGGCGGAGGGGATCGAACCCCCGACCTCACGGGTATGAACCGTACGCTCTAGCCAGCTGAGCTACACCGCCATAAAATATATTAAAATAAGTGGAGCCTAGCGGGATCGAACCGCTGACCTCCTGCGTGCAAGGCAGGCGCTCTCCCAGCTGAGCTAAGGCCCCGTGTTTTTGGAAAATCGGGAAGACAGGATTTGAA